>CAVEPP010000001.1:0-23095 GCA_963617605.1 Alloprevotella sp.
GAAGCACCGTTGCTAGAATACCACAGCGCATATTAAATTGCAAGAAAAATGTCATTCCCGCTCGTTCCCGTTCTAATTATCTGCGCGCTCCCCTCCTTTGTCGATTTGTGTCGAACAGTTTTTTATATAGTTTTAATAAACTATTGCAAATTACGCTTAATTGTGATAAGTTGATTATAACTCATACAAAATTTTCTTTTGAAAGGAGGGCAAGCGCCGCTGCCCCTGCTGCATCAGAGACAGCGGCCATAGCAGAGGAGTTCCTTGTAAACCGACCTGTCTGCTACGCTTCAAGGGTAGCAGTTAAGGTGCAAAAAGTCTAGCGCCAAGGCGGGAAAACCGTTGCGCGCGCGAATAAAACGCCGTTCACCCGCTTTCCCTGCCGGCAATTCATTTTCGGAGGTGTTTTTTACTCGTGGTTTTTCAGGAATTGCTGCCTTATATTGATGCGTACCCTGCGAAAATTAAAAAAGCCCGAATCGAAAAAGGGCTGACGCAAAAAGAGCTTGCCGACCTCGCCGGTGTCCCGCTCTCGTCTGTCCAAAAGCTGAATGTCAACAATCAGGATGCGCTGTTCAACTGCGCTGCGATCTGCCGCGTGCTGGACGTGTCGATGGATGAGCTTTTCGGTCTGCGCCCGCCGGCGGACGTGTCGGAGCTGACCAGCCGGATGCACAGCTTGGAGCTGGAGAACGCCCGCAAGGATGGGGAGATCGGACGGCTGAATGCCGTCAGCGATGGTGACCGCCGTGTGCTGGACGCGCGCATGAAATCTCTGCATTCCCTTGTGCTCGCGCTGGCGGGTTTCTGTACGCTGCTGGTGCTGGTCGTTATCGGGTACATGATATTCGATGCGCATATTCTGACGGCGGGGTTATTCCAATCGGCTGGCATATCCGTGTTTGCGGTGCTGCTTGTGCTGCTGCTTCTCTCGTCAGTCGCGGCTATTGCCGTTGCCATGCGGCAGTTGTATAAAAATCAAAACCCCAATGGGGTCTGAAATTGGAGGTAAATATGTATTGTCCGTACTGTGCTAGTGTTAACGAAAGCTACAACATCTATTGCACCACTTGCGGCGCGAAGCTGCCTGAACTCGTGGTGGACACTTCTGTGCCGCACGATATCCCGCCCGGCAGGGAAGATAAATATCCCGCTCCGTCATATTGTGCTCCGCGCGGGTGCGGGCGCAAGGCGTGCAAAAAGTGGGTTGCTTTCTTTCTCTGCCTATTCCTCGGCTGGCTGGGTATGCACAAATTCTACGAGGGTGATATTGCGCTGGGTATTCTCTTCGCGCTGACCCTTGGGCTGTGGGGTATCGGCGTTTTGATATGCCTGATCGGCATTGTCCAAAAGCCGGATATCTATTATGTTTGAGGGGGGTAGCGTCATGTATTGCAAATACTGCAAGGCTAATAATATCAATGGCAACATATATTGCTTTTCCTGCGGGGCGAAGCTGCCTGTTCTTTCTCCTCCACCGTCGGCTGCTGCGTCAAAGGAGCGCCCCGGCAGCGAATATGACAACGCCATCAACTGGAAGCGCGTCGGTTATTGGGCTACCGTAATTGTCGCGGGTGCTGCCACGGCTTTCGTAATATTTATGATTTTTGTGCATTTCGTTTGATAATTAAACAGCCCCCGGTCCGCGCCGGGGGCATAGCTATATGCAAAGGAGGTTGTACAATGGCAGAACGCAAAAATGGGCGTGCCGCACAGGGGGCGGGCACGATTCGCAAGAAAACTGTCACGCGCAAGGGGCAGGAATACACGTACTGGGAGGCGCGTGTCACTGTCGGGCGTGATCCCGGCACAGGGAAGCAGGTGCAGAAAAGCTTCACCGGCAAGACACAGAAAGAAGTCCGCGAGAAAATGCAGACCGCAGCGGTCGAGGTCAACGAAAAAACGTATGTCGAGCCGTCCAAGCTCACCCTCGGTCAGTGGCTGGATATATGGCTTGATGGGCTGTACACGCAAAAGCCCGGTACTATCCGGCACTACCGTTCGCAAATCAATACACACATCAAGCCACGAATGGGCGCGCTGAAACTGGCTGACCTGCAAAAGTCTGACTTTGACAAGTTTTATAAATATCTTCTCACTACCGGGAAAGAAACAAAAAAGAAAGACCCCGTCAGCGGCAAGATGGTTGTTGTTTCGCGCTCCCCGCTTAGTCAGAAATCAGTGAAAAATATACACGTGATACTCAAGGCTGCCATCAACGCAGCGATCGACGACAGGAAGCTTCAGTCAGACCCGATGCGCAAGGTCGAGTTCAAAACTCCGCCAAAGCCCGAAGTGCACCCGCTCGACGATGCGCAAATTAAGGACTATCTCGCCGCCGTCGAGGCAGACACGCTCGCCCTTATGCTTAAATTCATTCTCTTTACCGGCTTGCGCGAAAGTGAAGCAATGGGGCTGACGTGGGATTGTATCAACTTCGCCACCGGGCAAATCACTATACGCCAGCAGCTTCAAGACCTCGGCAAGGCAAACGGCGGCATGACCATTGTCCCGACGAAGAACAGCAAGTCTCGCATTCTGACGCTCGCGCCCTCCGTGCTGTCGCTGCTGAAGCGGCAGCAGGTAAAACAGCTAGAGGATCGATTTGCTGCCGGCGAGGCGTGGGCGGGCTGGCGAACGGAGAGCGAGCGGAAAAAGGCGCTTGTGTTTACTAATTCGCTGGGCAAATGCCACCGCCCAAAAACGATTTATCAGCATAACCGCAAGGTCGCGGCGGCTGCCGGCATCGACCACTGCCGCGTGCATGACCTCCGGCACACTTTCGCTGTGCTTTCCCTGCAAAACGGCGACGATGTAAAAACCGTTCAAAGCAATCTCGGTCACGCCACGGCGGCATTCACGCTGGACGTATACGGTCATGTTACCGAGCGGATGAAGAACGAATCCGCCGCGCGAATGGAGGCGTATATTCAAAGCATAGGCGGCGATTAAAATCTCTAAAGGGAAAACTAAAGGGAAAACTTTTTATTTCAGATACAAAAAAGCCTTGAAAACGCGGTGTTTTCAAGGCTTTTACCATGGCAGGGGAAGAAGGCTTCGAATTTCGACGGTGCTCTTTAATTGTTCTTAATAGTGATAAACAGCTTCATCTTTCCCTGCAAATGCTGTATTTTTCAGAGTTAAAAATAAATAGTGCTAAATGGTGCTAAACCCTCTAAAGGGAAAACTAAAGGGAAAACTTTTGCCGTCACAGTTCCGCAAGTTTGCGCATGACGGCGGCATAGGTGCGCGGCTGCATGACCTGCAGACTGTCCATCAGCTCATTCATTACGTTCCAAGCGTCAGCCGGGCGCTTTGTCCTAATGGCAGTTAAAAAATCACTGCTGCCATAGTTGCCAACCTGCGCTACGGACTCCGGCGCAGACGCGGCTGAATAGCGCCGCTCGTAGCGTGGTTCTGTGTTCTGCCCTGTCTTCTGCATTTCGGCGCGGATAGCATACAGGTCGGCAAGCTTGGCGTAATTGGGGTAGCTCGATTCCTCGTACTCAAGCCGTGCTATCTCCTTGCGGATCTCCAACTCGTCGAGCATAAGGTTGCCCCCCGCTATGCGTCAAGTTCAGCCATACAGCGGCGGATTGCTTCTCGTTTGTGCTCGTCATCCGTGTCGCGCAGCATGTCCTCCATCTGCTCCCTCATGCGTGCGCGCCCATCTTCTCGGCTATAATGTCCGCGCACATAGTGCTGCCCGCGGTGCGCGTAGCTGTTGCCTCGCCCATATGTGCCGTGCATGTCGGCATACCAGTCTCCGCTGCGGCTATATCCGCCGTCGCGGCTGCGTCCGTCATTCTCAAGCATACCAATTTTGTCGATATTCTTGATGGTGTCGGTCAACTTGTGGACAATATCAAGATCTCCCGCTCCGAGGTCGGGCTTCTTCGCTATCTCGTCCAGTTCCTCGCACAGTTTGTCGCGGATATTATACAGTGCATACATACTCATGTCAACTCCTTTCACGCTGTCCGTTCAACGATAAGGTTAGCGTTTGCGATATTGATAGTCTGGTCGCTCGTGTTCTCGACTGCCACGGTCAGACAGCAGCCGCGCGGCACATCGATGTGCGCAGCGACATAGATGTTGCTGTACTGTTCGACCGCAGCCGGAGTCGCGATGCCCGCCGCACTCGTCAGTGGTTCTCCGTTTACGGCAAGCGCCACGGAGATCGCAGCGACAGTGCCGTCGGTCGGAATAGCGATGTTGCCGCCGAACGACACCTTAAATCGTGCACGGCACTGATTTGTCAGCCCGCGCAGAGTGACGATCCCCGCTCCCTCGCGGTGCACGATGCAGGGGCTGCCGGATACTGCCGTCTCCGTAAACGGGACGTTCTGTCCGGCGGCAACAGCCGCAACGTTCGCGTTCGTGTATTCAGCCATCGTTGCTATCCTCCTCTCTCTTGCAGGCACATCCCATCATCATACTTGCCATTTGCTCGGTGTAACTGGGTTTAAGCATTTCGTTGACAGTATTCATTATACGACCGTAAATCTCCAGCTCTGCCACCGACAATGCGGCAAGATCTACGCTCGCAAGGTGTTCAAAATACTTCCGCTTGAGTTCATTAAAAGTTGTCATATTATCTGTCCTTTCATAAAATGCGGCGAGGTATCAAGCCCCGCCGCTGAGTAATAAAATCAGCCAAGGGCTGAACATGTCGATACTTCCGACAAGTTGGACGATGTGCGATTGTCAGGCAACAGCGCTGCCGTAGCCGCATCCCGTATACTGCTGGTTGCAGCAGTAGGGATTCTGCACAATATACGCAGGTGACGCAGCCGGGCGGAGCGTGTTGACGAGGTAGTTGTTCTGCGCTGCCTGGGACGCCGCAAGCTTCAGGCTGGCGTTCTCCGCTTCCAGCTCGCGCAGCTTACTATTCTGCAGATAATCCAGCACAGCTCGGCTGTTGGCGTCCTGGTTGGCGATGATGTCACGGGTACTGTTGGCTACTGCCGTGCGGGTGTCGCACGCCTGTGTAGCCATATCATACCGCACCTGCGCTATCGCCGCGCGGTTCTCGCAGCAGCAGTTCTGCGACTGCATCTGCATATTAAACAGCTGCTGCATAAATGCCGCCTGCTGATTGGCGCGGGAAAGCTCCGCTGCCGAGAAGCCGGTATTGACCGCCTGCGTCACGCCTGCAAAGCCGTTAAGCATGCCCGTGTTCATAGCGTAAAAGCCATCACACAGCCCGTTGTTTACGCCGTCAAGCTTGTGCTCAACGTTGGCAAAATCAGAGGTCAGAACATAGCCGTCCATCACACCGCCGCCATTGTTGCCATTGCCGCCAAAGCCGCCATTGCCCCAACCGCAGAAAGCAAACAGGAAAAGAATCACGATCCAAAAAAGACCGTCACCGCCCCAACTGCTGCCATATCCGCCGTTGCCATTGTTAGCAGGCGCAACGGGCATTGTAAAGGGCACATTATCAGAAAGACTCATTGATTTGCTCCTTTCGGAAAATTATTTTTTTATCTCAACCGTGGCCACGATATCGATCACTTAAGGAATTGCATGAACTGTTGCGCAGTGTCTTGTAATTGGTTTAGCTGTTGCTGTGATATTCTGCCGCTCTGTAAAAGTTTCTCTACCTCTTGTTTCGGATTGCCTTGGAATTCCGCTCGGAATTGCTGAAACTGCTGCATTACCCTTTGGAATTGTCCTGCCGCACCTGGTAACTGCGCCATCCACTGCGCGCCGCCGAGGGCTGCGAAAAGGGGATTACTCATGCGCCGCGCCCTCCGTTTCTTTATTCACCCGGACGTAGTCCATTGCTGCAATCTTCGCTTCCAACGCCGCAAACTCCGCGCGGGTAACGTATTCCCCGCTCTGTGTCTGCGGTGCGGGCGCAGGCGTTTTAACCGGCTGCGTTCTTTCTGTGTAATCAAAGATACGCAGGGGCAGCGGCATTCCGCTCTGGTCGGCGCTCTTGATATAAAACGAGGCGTTCTCACTGTCGAGCAGTAGGACGCTGTTACCCGCAGCGACTAAAAACGCTTTCGCCCCCTCTTCGCCCTGCACCCAGTTCATGCCGCCCTGCGGCGTTGTGTTAGGTGTGGGTGCGGGCTGCGGGGCGTACTGCTGAGCGCGCATCTGTGCGAGATTGTCCATCAGCGGCTGCCCATATGCTGGATATGTCTGTGTCGGCGTATACATTGGATATTGCGGATTGTAATTCATGCGGTGCTCCTCCTTTGCCATACATACATGGGTATCTCGTTGCCGGAATCCCATGCGTCATAATAGTTTCCGTTTTGCACGGTCACGACATGCCCGCTCAGGGCGAGGATATATGTGCCGCGGGGGTGATCAGCTGCAAACTCCTTGACCGTGTAACACTCTGGGCATTTATCCGGCAGCGCCGTGCGGGTATAGCCCCTCCGCTGCAGATACGCGCCCCACACCGCATTCGCGCTCGGCATGTCCGCCAGTTCGAAGCCTGTCACTGTCAGCTCCACAAATGTCTTGTCCCAGCTTTGTCCCGTGGCCTTGCACAGTGCGCGGATTACGCAATCACCAACCGAGTGCCCCGCTGGGTTAGGGTTAAAATTGATGTACATATGCGTTCCACCTTTTCTGTCTAAATTTTATAGCAAAAAGCGGCGGGCAACGTGCCTGTTACCTGCCACAAAGCTGTCAGTATTACGTCTGTTATCCTCTAAAATTTTTTTGGGAAATTCGTGAAACGCTTGGCTGTTTGCTTGATTGGGCATATACTTAAATCGTACCAAGCAAAAGGACTGACGACGGCTGAGTACATCAAGGCGCTCATTCAAAAAGACTTTGCCGAACGAAAAGGGCAGCAGGATTAAACCTGCCGCCCTTTTTATATGACAGCCGCTATCTTGTTCTTAATGCTTCGGATTCGCCGGTTTACTGTTTCGATGCTGCAGTTCTGCCGACTTGCTATTTCCAGCAGTGACAGTCCGTCCGCCCGCATATTCAGGATTGTTTTCTCTTCAAGCGTAAAACCGCATTCAAGGATCAGTCTCTCCCGCAATGCCGTCGGAAACTGCAGTTTGGATTTTTTCCCTTGTATTCGTACTTCGTCCAGTGTGCTCATTTTCGTCTCCACAAGTCAGCGCCTCAAATATCAGCTCTACAAGATTTTCTGACTTCTCGTTCAAGCCGTTGATTCGGCAAAATTCCTTGACGGTTGCAGTCACGTCAATCCCTCTTTCTTTGTCGGTTTACAAGGTTTTTATAAGTCGTGCCGGGTGCAGCCTACATCAGCCCCCTACGTAGGCACGTAGGACTTCGGCTGCACGCGGCACAGGGATTAGTCTTTAGTATTTTTCTCCCGCTCGCCGTCCGGGTCGAGCCTGTTTTTATATTGCTCTAAGCCTTTTATCAACCACTGCGGCACGGGCGCGCCGAGCTTGTCCGCGTTCTCAATTATGCTGCCCAGCTCCGTTATTATGTACCATAGCAGCACAATAGGGGTCGCGAAAGTATCTACGCCGATGCCAAGGTCAATCCCGCTCCCGCCGATTATAACGCTGATTGCAATATCGCACAATGCCGCGACGAGCACAGCGACGATCTCGCCGAGCTTATGCCACAGTCCCGCTCGTGCAATCGTGCTCGACCATTCTCCGGCGCTCTTCGCCGCCCACGTGCCGGTCGCATAATCCAGTAGAATACAGCCCAACCAGACAATAACCGCCCAGCCGAGCCAGCCCCAGAGGGCTGTGAAAAACGCTATTACGGCGGCTATTGCCGCCTTGATTTCTGTTGCTTTATCAGGTGCATTCATTTTCTTGTTTCTCCTTGTATATTTTTATGTTTTCGCAAGTTAATCTATTACCTCATCCGCCGTCACCTCCTTTGCAGCAGTGCCGCCCATGTCAAGCCGCCGACCTCGCCGTCTGCGTCCAGCCCCGCGCCCGTCTGATACACCTTGACCGCCTTGACGGTCGCCTCATCCATCACGCCGGTAATGTCGCCGTCGTAGCAGCCCTCCGCGCGCAGAAGCAGTTGCACGGTGTTAACGGTGCTGTCCGTCATGCTGAGCTTGAGCAGCGGCAGCTTGACATCATACCAGTACGTCGGTGCAGTATTTGTGCCAATCGCGCTCGTGCCCGCACCGGTTGTAGTGTCCACGTCGCTGACGTCCATCATGCCATACTGCATGTACACCTCGTTGCCCTTTTGTGCGCGGGCAGATATGTTGTTGACGGCGGGGCGCTCGTACTCCGTGCATACGCGGCTAGCAGCGTCGTACACGCTCATGTTGGTTTTCAGCCACGCCCACAGCGCGGCGTTCTCCGTCTGCATTTCGTGGACAAGAAAATCAATCTGCCCGTTCTCGTCGGCAATGGACAGCCCCCGCGCCTTGAGATAGTCATACAGATTGTACTTGCGCGTGTAATACGTCCATTGCGCGTGCCCATACCCTACGCTGTCCCGCGCAAATTGGTCACGGCTTATGCGCCCGTCGTCCACGCGGGCGGTGTATTCCTCGTCCGTGAGGCTCGTCATGCCGTCCTGTGCGTTGTTGGCGCGCCCTGCGCCCTCGCACAGGAGGTTGCCGACTATGCCGCACGCCGACGGCATTGTTATTCCTGCGTTGACCAGCTTTGCTAATACCACGGGTATATTCATTCTTGCTTTTCCTCCCGCTCTTCGATGTTTTCTTCCTCCGCCACCGCACCGAGCTGTTCCAGCGCGGCGGCTTGTCTACGTATTGTTTCTGCTTGCCGCTCTACCGTTTCAGTCAGCTCCTCGACCGTCTGATACAGTTCGTTCATTTAGCCTCCTGTTATTCCTCTGTCGGGGCATACGGGATGCCGGTTATCTCTTCGTACTCGTCAGCCGTTATCCATCTGCCGACCGCGTTGTACACGCGGCTCACAGACCACAGACCGGCATCGTAATACTTCTTTACAATTGCGTACTTAGGCGAGTGCTCATTCATTACAGCTCCACCTCCGTCATCATAGATAGATACTCGATATCCGAGCGCATTTGAGACTGGTTCGTCTGCAGGTCGGGGATGATATTCTTCTCGTCCTCAATTGCTTTTGCTTGGGTCAAAAGCTGCGCGATGTTTGCGGCTATATCATCTGCCAAGCCGCCGTATGAGCTCATTTCGAGATGATATTCGTCCCACTCCCAGCCGGAAGTTTTAACACCGTCTTTCTCCTCGGAAAATTCCTTGATGTTCTGAAAGAATCTAACCATAGACTTGCCCAGCTTTTTGGGGATTGCCTCCAAGGTGAATGCTGTATCCGGCTTTGTTCCGCCTCTTACTTTCATTCCGTATCACGTCCTTTAATAGTTTTTCTCCAATTGGAGTGTAGTATTTTTGCCTTGCCTTATAGCAATTAACGCCTTTGAGCAGCCCGGCTCTTGAAACAAGCGCCGATGCCATCCTCGGCGGTATGCCCTTTCCTTTGGCTTTCCGAGCAAGCGCCCGTCTGCACTGTCGGATAAACCGAAGAAATGTCCGCTTGCGTATGGTGCGGTATTTGCGGTATTGCTTCACGCCCACAAAGTCCAGCGGTCTTGATTTCAGCGGGAACACCTGCCAATTTCCCTTTACGATCAGCAGCATTTCTTCATTCAGATACGCATCTATGAGCTTGCGGATTTTGTGGAGCTTCTTCTTGTTCCTGCCCATAACAACAATATCGTCCATGTACCTGACGTAATGGTCGCACCCGTCGAGAGAGCAGATATATCTATCCAGCGGCTCAAGATAAAAGTTTGCAAGCCACTGACAGATATAAAAGCCTATCGGCAAACCGGCATCACTGGTATCAAGGATATCGGCAACCGTGCGGAGGAAACGCTTATCCTTCACTTTCCGTGCAAGCGCCGCCATAACTTTCGCGTGGTTTATGCTTGGGTAAAACTTCTTAATGTCGAGCTTCAAAATATACTTTGTTCCTTTGGCATCCTGCCTTATAGAACGCTGCACATACTTCTCGGCTCGCGAGCCTCCGCGCCCGGGGATAGCTGCGCATGTCCACGCATACATGCCCTTCATTAACGTGTCTTTGAGCACAAGAACCATAAGCTGATGGATGACACCATCCGGCCAATACGGCACAACACTGATTTCGCGCTCCTTGCGGCTTGCCGTGTCATACCGTATTTTCTTTTTCGGCATTGATGGTCTGAAAGCTTCCGCAATGAGAAGCTCGTATGTCTTATCGACATACTTGTCCATATTGCGGATTACTTTCTGCACATCATGCCTATGCCTTTTGTGCTGCGAGCTGTTGATGATGGCAATGCGGATCAAATCCTTGTTGCACATCTTTTCATATAGGAAACCGACCCTCTTAGGCATTTGCAACACCCTCCTTGTTTGCCTCAAGGCCTTTCGAGAGCAACCTACTAAGCCCTGTCCTTGCGGCAATATTTTTGCCAAGCGGCATGGAGCGTGCGTGTGCAATGGAGCAGAGGTCTGAAACAAGCAGCCGGCCGCCATTGTTCGCGTTCGCGTTCGACGAGGCATTGTTCGCATTCCGCGCAAGCAAGCCAGCGACAAGACCATTGTCGTATCTACCGCCAACTTTGAAGACCGGGAACAATGGGGAGAACTCGCACACGCAGCCCCAGAGAATAATAAAAAGCGAATTATGTTCTGTCAGCATTTCGTTTTATTATTACTGCTTGCGGCGTAAAATTACGAAATGCGTAAGGCAATTTTATAAAAACGCGGTCGGCTGCGCCGACATAATAACCGGGGGCTGCGGCCCCCAGACCCCTATCAGGGGATATAAAGGAGCCGGCCGCCACGGATCGCGCCCGCGGCCGACGAGGCAGTGCCCGCACCCCGCGCAAGCAAGCCAGCGGCAAGACCATGGACGTAGCCACCGCCAACCGCGAAGGCCCTCCAGCCGCTGGATGTCCACCATCCGTCCGGGATATATGTCGCATTGCTGCCACCCGTCGAGGTGGGCAGGAAAAGCCAAGGCGCATTTGCGTCAATGCCGTGCGTCTTTGGATAATCTTCGCTGCCGCCGCAGCAGGCATAGCTCAACTGCGAATATCCGGCAGATTTGTCATCGCCGAAATTGGAGCGGTTGAGGCAGTAATAAGCTTGCGTCCCGCTGAAATTGATGCCGTCGAGCCACTGCCAAGCATTGCCCCATAGATCCTCGATGCCACGGTACTGGATAGATGTCTGACCGTCCGTCCCTGCCGGGCGACCAGTGTGGTATGCCATGCTGTCAGTTCCGCCGCAGCTTATAACGGCAGAGCCGCTTGTATAGCCTTTTCCGATAACGGACTGAGAATCCCAATCCGCATATTCCACGAGGTACAGCATAACCACTGCCGACCACGCAGCGATGTTCATCATATCCCAATGCGCGCCCTTGTTTCTGGCGTTGCTTCGGAACGTTGCGCGCGTGATGCTCACGACCGGCTTTACTGCCGATTTCGATACGTAGCTGTCGCCCGCAAGATATTTGCCGACGTAGATGGCATCCTTGCCCTCAAACGCAGGGTGCAGCGTATACCCGGTCATTGGTCCGTTTGCGATGTGCAGTTGCCACTCTGAGTCTGTCGCCGCTATCTTGTACCAGTACTTCGGCACTCTCACCACGGTGTCATATGCGGAGCGGCTGAACGCGGAATCTACGCCCTTTTCATAGGTGATTGCATCGTCGATGACGTTAAATTCTTTCATGCCGCTCCACGGCCATATGTCATCAAACGGCGATGAGCCGACCGTCGCACCGACACCCGGCACGGGGTCAGCAAAGCCTGCCGCGTCACCCAGACGCGAAAACTGTGTACTCGGTCCGCCTGACCACAGCGCGCCGTAAGAGCGCGCTGTGGTCTTAGGCTTTATTATGTCTGGTTTTGCTCCTAAAAGTATTCCGCTCATCAGCTTTCACCTCTCGTTTTCAATTCATAGAATATCTGCAATGCATTTGTCGGCTTTTCTTTCGCCTGTATCGAAAATCCCGTAGTCTTTATGGCAAGCTCATAGTAGGCGTTCTCGGCAAGCCAGTCATATGTGTCGGCGTTGGCAGCGGACACAACTACGTCCTGCTCGCTGCTGTCAAAGTCGCTCGGAGCAATATCACAGGCGTACCAGAACTCTTCCGACGTGTCCGGCGTTTGCTGATACCAATCCGCCACTGCGAGCGTTGCAAGATACTGCTCGCCAGACCCGCCGCCTCCGCCAGCATTTCCCCAGCCATAGCCGCTTTCGGTTTTTATTAGCGCCTGTCCCGTTTCCGCGCCGGATGGCAAAAGGTTATTCAACGCGCCGGTTGCCGTCGCTGCGCCCGTGCCGCCTGCCGCTATCTCCAGCGGGCCTGAAGCTAGAGCAGATTCGATGTTGGCTTTAGTGACGCTCGCGTCGCTGCCGTCCTTGCCAGCCGCGCCGGTGTCGCCTTTATCACCTTTGTCTCCCTTGTCGCCCTTTGCGCCAGCCGCGCCGGTTGCTCCCGTTGCGCCCGTCGCGCCGGTATCACCTTTCTCCCCGCGCGAGGGCTTGCCGGTGTCGGTGGTGTCGAGATACCAGTTGCCGTTTGCCCCGATGGTCGGCGTTATGCCGTCCGAGCCTCGGAATTGCCCCTGCGACACCCACGCGCCGTCATCGTACATGTAGACGGTGTACGGTGCTGCCGTGCCGACATTGTACATATCTCCCTGCTCCGCCGTTGCGGGCAGGGCGGCGACCGTTGCCACCGTGCCAAGGATCTGCAGGCCTTTCCCCGGCTTGCCGCCCTGTCCCTGTATGCCGCGCGCGGCTATAAGCTGCCAGTAGGCAGACCCGGAGGCGGGGCGCTCGCCCTTGTTCTTGCGCTTGGCACAATAGCTGCTTCCCTCGACGCTGACGATGCTCAGGCGCTGATACGTGGTATTCTCGTCCCACTCCCCGCACGGGATAAATGTTATTTCACCTAAATCTTTACTCGGCATATTTCGACCTCCTTATCCCAGCCCGTAAGCCTTGAGCAGGTTTATCACGTCAGACAGCGTGGACGACGAATACAGATATCTTTTGCTGCTCGGTGTCGTGCCGAAGAAGCCGAGGCTTTGACAGTTGCTCTTCAGCGCGCCGCTGCTCATGCTCATATAGTAGCTGCCGTCTTTTATCTGCTTCGGGTCGCTGCTCTCAGGCAGGCTCTGCCAACTGCTTCCGTTGCTTGTTTTCGTCAACACCTGTCCTTTTGAGCCGCCGGTGGGCAGCTCCGTTTTCTCATTTGCCCACTCTGTCCCTTTCGACGTGCGTTTCAGCACCTGACCCGCCGAGCCGCCGGTCGGCAGCTCCGTGCTCTCGTTTGACCACGCCGCGCCATTCGACGTGCGGCGCAGCACCTGTTTGACCGCACCGCCGGAAGGCAAGCCCCACGGCACGTCGGAATTTGGATTGCCGATGGCGTACTCGACGACATATGTCCCGCTCATCTTGTGGATTTTCACGCGGTCTCCCGCAGCGAACTTCACGCCGGCATTGCATTTGTAATCCTTTTCCCGCGCCTCGTCCTCGCCGTCGAATTTCAGCACAAGCCCGCTCGTGCCTACACTTATAATCGTCGCCAGCTCGACCTCGACCTCTTCCTGCTCCTCGGTGGTCTCGATTTTCTCCTCGGATAATCCCTCGATCATACTGTGCTCACCGCCCTTTTTGCTGTATGCTTCATTTTTTCTCCGGCGGCGAGGGTTAAGCTCCACGCCGTCTCCTCGTACACGCCGCCGATGTCCCGGTTGTTGATGCTTATAATATCGCCGATGCCGTGCCCGCCCTCGGCAAACGTCTCAAACGTCACCGTCTGCGTGGCAAACATTGATTCCTGCATCAGCTTGTTTGCATATGCCTGCAGCTCGTCCTGCGACGCTATGTTGTTGACAACGTACTTCTGCGCTATTCTCATGCCGCGCCGAAACACCGACGTGTCGGACGATGCATTCTCATTTACCGCCGTTGCCGTCATCGGCGTGCCGATCTCCGGGTTGGAGCAGACGCAGATAAATACGTTCGGCTTGGAAAACAGGTCTGTCTCCGTCTTGCTGTCGGACAGCGCCGGATTCAGCACCTCCGGCGTGCCCATGTCGCCGTAAATGTGCTTTATACGCCGCGCGTCCGCTGCTTGATACGGCTCTACGCGCGCCATGCCGTCAACATCAAACCATATCGGGGCATAGTTTATCTCGCCCAGCAGTTGGTTGACTATCGTCAGGTAGTCCGTGCCGACCTCCCAATCCTCTCGGTCGGTCTGCAGTGTCGCGGCGGAGGCTGTGACGAGGCGCAGTGCAATGCCGCACTCGGTCAGCAGTCCCTCTATCACGGTCGTGTATTCCGTGCCCGCCGCATAGTGCAGCACACTCTCCGTGCGGCGGCAGCTCAGCCGCCAGCAGCGGTCATACGCCTCTATGCGCACGAGCGGCGAATACTGCGCCGCGTCGGTCGCCACGGTCGCAGCGCGGAACACGCCCAGCGGAAACTCTATGCCGTCGAGGATAAGGGTGGGCTGCAGCTCGTCCGTCAGCAGGTCTGCCGCGGCGTTTTTATAAAAGCTGCCGTTCATACTGGCTTTTATGCTGCCGTCCTTGTCCCAATAGACGACGGGGGCGCTGCTCTCCGGCCACAACAGCTCCGTCGCCGCCGCGCCGTTTTTCAGCACACGCACACGGTATTTTATGTCCCGCGTGTCCATCAGCGCCGAGCGCTCCGCGAGCAGCCGCACCTGTGTGTCCGCCCCGTTCACTGCGTCACCTCCAGATGCCCCGCCTCGGTCAAGCGGAATATCGCGCCGTCGTAGTTGTCCGAAGCGGTCATTATAAGATGCCCTGTTTCCAGGTCAATCTCAAAGCTCGCGTTGGCGGTCGTGGCGTAGCTTGCCACAGCGGAAACGCGGGTCAGCTTGAAGCTTGCGTCCGTGCGCACGCCCTGCGCCGTCATTTCAATGCTGTTCAGTACCCCGATATAGTTAGACCCCTGTGGGCTTAAAACGCACACGAGCCGCCCTGCGAGGTTCTCGAACGTTTCCGCATCGTCAGCGTCGAAGAACACCGCCGCGCCATCCATTGCCTCGTCGTAAAACTCGCTGCGCTCGGCGACAGGGTGTGCATATCCCGGTACGTGCGTCAGCGTGACATCGCGGGAGTTTGCGCGCACGACCTGCTGATTTCTCAGCCCGCAGTAGCGCACGGTCAGCGTTGTGCCGCCCTCCATGTCGTATATCTCGTAATACTTGCGCTCGACCGTCACGGCGGCGGTGTTTGACAGGGCGTAGTTATTGCTGCCGTCATAGCAGCCGCGCACCTGATAGCGCACGCTGCCGTTCGCCGTCGGGTCGGTGTAGTTCTGCACCGTGACGCGCGCGACGGCTTCAAGGTCGCGGTAAACGAGATAGTAGTCATAATCCTCGCTCGTGCTCCACCACAGCTCCCCGCTCTCCGCCGTCAGCGTGATAGCCGCGCCGGCGGTGTTGGCGACGGTGATAATGACCGACGCAGGCATGCTCCAGCGTCCGTAGCCGTTCTGCGCGCGGACGGTGATGGTATGCTCTCCGTCCTCCAGATACGCCGCGCTCGTCCACACCTTGTCCGTGCCGTAGTATTTCGTGACCGTGCCGTCAACGCTTATTTCATATGCCTGCTGCTCGCTTGTCTGCCACTTTATTGTCGGCTTGGGCGTGGTGTCCACGACAGTGATAATTGGCAGCGTCGGCGACGCAATGGAGATAAACTGTGCCGCGTCGCTCCACTCTCCGGCGGTGCTGTCGGCATTGTACGTGCGCACGCGCCAGTACCACGTCCCGCTCGTCAGCGTGTTCTTCGGTATCGTGGCATAGGTCTCCGCGCCGGTCACGGTTATCAGGTCTGCCCATGTCACGCCGTCCGTGCTCTTCTGCAGGTCAGCTTTCGTCTGTGCGCTGCCCGTGCTGATGATATGCGCCCATCGGAACACCGCCGCTTCGTCCGAATCTATCAGCGCGCTGACGGGGTACAGCGTCTGCGCCGTGCTCGTCGCGTCCACGGTGGTAAAGCCTATCCACGCCGCCTGCCAGCTCACGTCGTACATGTCCTTCGCCGTGAATGTATATTCATACTCCGCGCCGTCGGTTATCGTGTTGGCAGGCATG
Source organism: Alloprevotella sp. (assembly GCA_963617605.1). Taxonomy (GTDB): domain Bacteria; phylum Bacillota; class Clostridia; order Oscillospirales; family Oscillospiraceae; genus Apopatocola. The sequence goes on from CAVEPP010000001.1 coordinate 16,077, forward strand.
GTGTAGCTCTGTGCGGTCGTGTCTATGTCTTTTTCGGTGTAATCCGTCTCTCCTTTTTTGCGGTATCTGAATTTCAAGACGGTTATGTCTTTCGCCGGAACATAGCGAAATACATTTTCCTTGAAGCGGTCAACAAACGCGCCGTCGGTCGGCGTTATGGACGTGAACACTTCGTTCTTGGTGTGAACTAAAGTCTGTGAAGAAATTTTTGTTTCGCCGCGTGCGTCCGTGACCTCAAACTTGTAATAGAAATCCTCATTCGGCAGCAGATTGCCGGGCATTTCATATTTAATCCAGTTCCGCGCCGGCAGAGCTAATTCTGTTCTGTGCCATTCTGCTTCGCTTACACCTTTGTATAAAAATGCGCAAGCTGTGAGCTGTACTTCACCGAGGCAGTTGTTTGAAAACGCTGCATAACCCTCAAACACACACGGCTGTGTGCGGTTTACTGTACTGCCGTCTTTTGGTGTACTGTTTGAGGCTTTAAGCTCCGCATCGCTATCGCTGAATGTGATTGTCACTGTTGGCGCTGTGCTGACATATGTGCGCCAGCCATATGGGAGACCTTCGGGGCTTAAGACTAGCCCTTCTTTCAGGGCGCTCATCGCAAGACTGACGCTATCGTATGTATACGGGTTAGAATCATCGTAGAAGATAAGCTGCGATTTATAGATCGAATAAGATCTGAAATTTTTGTATGTGACCGTGGCGGGGTTGAAATCACTATACACGTAGCCAATCCCAATGACGCCTGAATGCGTATTACTGAATGACCATCCGAAATTGACCGTGCCGCCTAGTATTGCTCGGTATTTGTATGTTTCCGCAGGCTGGTTAAATCTTACGAGCGCGTATCGGCGATAGTTCTCCTCGGAAGTTATACTTCCGCTGCTGCGGTCGTTGCTCTCCTGCTCCGCAGGGACGGCGCTTATAACCGCGAAGTCCTTTCGGCTGAATGTCAACGTCGTTGCCATCAACTCACCCCCATTCTGCGCGTGACGCGCTGGTTCTGCGCAATGCGCGCCATGTCGTTTATTTCCTTGACGCTGCTCGCGTTGACCGTCATGTTGTAGTTATTCGTGACGTTGGTTGCGCCGTTGCCCACCCAGCGCCCGGTGGACGAGTCGTACACCGTCCCATATTCATCGGCGTGCCGTGAACGGTATGCAGAATCTCCGCCTACAAGATTGCTTGCCGCCTCATATGCGTTTTTCCATGCCCCAGTATGTGTAAACGGTGAAACCGTCGAGCCTATAGCATTGATCAGCCGCAGCGCGTTTCTCACTTTTTCAACCATCTGCACGGTCGTCTCCATTGAGTTGTTCCACAGGTTGAATATCTCCAACACATCTTTAACTGGAGCAAGCAGCGCCTCAAGTGTGTCGAATACCGCAGGGCTTATTATTTCGACGAGCGTGTTAAAATTTTTGCCGACATTGCCGACATACTCGCCGAACACACTGAAGATCTCGTCTAAGCCGCTGCTTTCATATTCGCTGCTTATGGTTTTTACGAAGTTTGCGCCCTGCTCCGCCGCATTTTGAAACACGGGGGCTAGGTCGGCAAGGATGTTGTCCTTGAACGTGCCTATCTCCTCGCCCAGCAGTGCCGTGCTCTCCTGCACCATCAGTTGATTCTCCCGGTGCGTCAACAGCTGTGCATTGTTCGTTTCAAAAAGCTCGGCAGCAGCGCTGTATTCTCCGTTCAGCGTCTCAAGGATCAGTTGGTTTCTCTCGCTCTCGGTCGTGCACGCCGCCAGCGCAACGTTGAAAGCATCCTCGCTGACACCTGCCCAGTTAAGCGCATCGGCAAGCACGCCTGTGACCTGCCCGACCTTGGCGGTTTCGTTGCTGGCTTCTATCAGGCTGTTTATCGGCAGCGAATCGCCAAACGTTCCTGTGACACCGGCGGCAATGCGCGTCCACTTTGTCAGGTCTTCCTCGTTATCAGCCAGCTTTGCCAATAGCTGCGATGATTCCGCCGCCGTGTCGGTGTCGCCGAGGATCTTGTAAAAATCTTTGTAGGTTTCCTTTGCGGTCTCGGTGCTGTAACCCATCGCGCCGAAAGCCGTGGTCAGCTTGCCCTGCGCTATGCGGTAATCTTCGGTCGCCTCGTCGAGCGTCCAGACGTATTCCGCCAGTGCCTTTATCTTGTCCAGCGCCCACTTCACTGCTTCTGCCAGCAGACCGCCGGCGGTCGTCGCCAGTGCCATCTTTCCCGCCAGCCCATCCAGCCCGCCGCCCGCACCTCGGGCTTTTTCACCGAGGTCTTCGGTTTCGTCTCCCGCTTCACGGGTGCTGTCGGCAGTGTCCCCGGCGGCATCGGCAACCTTGTCCAGTGCGGTTTTGTATGTTTTAGCTTCTTTTTCGGCGTGTGCAAGCTCGACAGCAAGCTGTGCAGTCTCGTCCGATGCCGCGCCGGTTTCTTCCACAGAGCGGTTGAATGCTTCGGTCAGCTCGTCCACGCGCTTCTGTGCCTTTTCATACTGCGCCTGCACGACCTTTATTTTATTCGCGAGGGTGTCTGCACTGTTGGCGGTCTTTTCCCCCGCGTCCTTGACCTTTTCGGTCGATTGCGCGGCGCTGTCGGCGCTGTCGCCCATGTCGTCGAGCGCCCGCTCCGCCTTTTCCGTGCCTTTTGCCACACCCTCGGCTGCGTCGCCGAGGGTGTCAAATTTGTCTGCGGAATCGTCCACCGACTTTGAAAAATCGTCGTCGTCGAGGGACAGCTTCGCAACTAGTTCAAATACATTCATTGTGCGTCCTCCAGCAGTTTCCTCACGTGCGCGACTATTTCCTCCGGCTCTTGCTCCGGCACGGACGGGCGGAAATAATCCACGTAACGCCGGTCAAGCCCCAAGGCTATTTTCAGCGCATCGGTGACGTACATGCGATAAAGCTTTTCTTCCTGCACTCTGCGGTCTATGTCGGGCAGCAGAGCAATAAAACTGCGGGCGCTTACGCGCGGCGCGGCAAAAAGCGCATCGGTTATCCTTTCGCGTCCTTTGCCGCGCAGGACGAGAAAAAAGCCACAAGCTCCTCGTCCTTTAAGACCTCGCGCAGCTGCATCATCGTCGTGATGATGTTCTGCGCCTTGATTTTTTCAACAGTCGTGCCGTTGAGCGCGGCGAGGATGGCAAATACATCCTCGCGGTGGCGCTTGAACAGCACCGGCACGAGCTTTGATGCCTTTCTCATGCCGAGGAGCGCCCATGCGGCGGCGACCATCTTTTCCCCCGTGGGGTTTATCTTTTCCTTGAGTACGCTCACAAGCTCGTCGTCGCCCATTATGTTGTCGGCATAGGGCACTATCTCGCACAGCTTATCAAGGGCACACTCCGTGGAAAACTCGGATATTTTCATTCTTCTCTCCTTTACGTCTCGTCCGTTCCTGCCTGCACGTAGACCTCAAACGGCACCTCGTCCTGTGCCGACATGCTGAAATGTGCCTTGAAGCTGAATGCGAATTTCATTTTCCCCTTGTCCGTGGAAACGAGGGAGAAGCCGCCGGTGGACAGCGCGTTCTTCAGGTGCACGGCGATGAAACCGCCGTTCGTCGCGCCGGTCTTGTCCGAGTAGTCTCCGACAAACCAAATGTCCTTAAAGTCGGCGGTCTTGATGTCGCGCCGGGGCACAATCTTATGCTCGTTCGTGCTGTCAATATCGGCGATGGCAAGCAGCCTCTGCGCCGCCGCCTCGTCCATGGTCACCAGCGTGCCGGACAGCTCGGTGTCCCAATCCTCGCACTGCTTGAGCTCTTTTGTGTTCTTTGGGCAGTTGTCCACATCCTCGCCGAAATCGACGAAGCTCGGCGCGGCTGTAAAGGTGTTGCCCCCGCTCGTCGCGCCGAGAATGCTCTCGTCCTTGACCTGCGGCTGGGTAGGGGAAAACTCCGTCAGTATCACTCCGGCGTTCAAACCCAGCTTCTTAAACGTCGTGGTCGGTGTTTTGGTATATTTCATGTTTCGTCCCTCAATTCGGTGTCAAATATTCTGCGGTCACGGTGATGTACCGACCGCGTATTTTATCGTCGGCAGCGTCGCGCTGCGCCTGTGCGAAGTTCTCCCCGCGTCGGATGATTATCGCGCCGCCGTCGCAGGGCAGGTATATCCCGCCCATGCCTATTTTCTCGGATATTTCCCGCACCTTGGCGTTTATGGTGTCCTCCCGCTCGCCGTGATACCACAGGTTGACCACAATGGCGCGCTCGCCGTCGCCGTAGGCGGCTATGCTCGGTTCGTACACGAGGTACGGAAACGCCGTGTCCGCATCCGCCTGTGTGGCGAATGCGGGTATATCAAAGCCGGAGAAAAAGCTGTACAGCGCCGCTTCCTTTGTCATGGCAGCGCCGCCAGTTCCCGCACGTTATAGCGCGCGAATTGAAATGTCGCCGCGTTCGGCGTGCCGGAGAGCAGCGAGACGACAAGATAATATTTCCCGCTCGCCTCGCGGCGAAAGATATCCTGCTCGTCCAGCGTGACGTTCGCGGGCGTGGTGATCGTGCCGGTGTACTGCGCCTCCGCCTGCTGCGCCACAAGCTGCGCCGTCGGCGACAGCTCCGGGAACGCGGCGTTGAACTCCGCGCCGGGCGTGTATGTGTTTATCATGCCGCCCTCGCCGTCCGACACCTTTGTCTTGTCCATAACGGTGCATTTCTCGTAAAACGTTTCAAAAAGGCTCATATCTTCCTCCATCTGGCGAGCTTTGCGGCGTAGACATTGCGCCACGTCAATGTCTGCTGTGTCCCGCTCCCGCTCGCGCCGGCTTTGGTGTAGCTGTACCCGCCGAAGCTCTCCGACTGGTACGGGCTGGCGAGGGCGGCGGCGTTTGCCGCCTCCCACGCCTTTATCTCCTCTGCAATCTTTATCACCGCTGGAGGAATCGCCATTGCCCACACCGCACCGTGAAAGCTCTCCGGCGGCAATACATCGTCAGCGTCACCGGCGCAGTGTATGCCGTCCGAGAACACACTGCCTATTATGCGGTAATACTGACCGTCCGCGAGGAACGGCAGCGCGAGCTTGCCGCCCTCGGCGGTGTAGTCGCCGACATGGATGCCGTCCGGCGTGAGAAACCAGTTGTTGAGGAATCCGCACACCTCGTCAAGCGTATCATACACGCTGCCGTCCCTCCTTTATCAGGTCTTAGCCGTCACGGTTGCAGAGCCGGACGCAACTGCCGCGCCGAGGGTGTCCGCCTCGACGACGGTAATGGTCTTGCCGTTGGTCGCGGTCACGTCGGACGTGCCGTCCCAGCTATCCCAGCCGGACACGTCGTCCCCTGCGGCTACGGTCGTCGCGCTGTCAGCGACCTTGTACTTGTACACGTTGCCCGCGCTGCTCTTCTCCTGCGTCACGGTCAGCTTGGTTGTGCCGGAGGTCTTGCCCGCGGCGCTAGTGACGGTCAGCGTGCCGAGGGTGGTGCTGATAGAGCCGACGACAATACCGTCCATGCGCTCGGCGAACAGCTCCACGCCCGCAATGACCGTGTCCTTTGCGGTCAGGTTGTCATAGTCGGAGCTCTCGTGTATGCCTATCAGCCCAGTTTCGTCGGTCGTAAAGGCGAACGCCTCGTTGATGTCCGCTGCCGCAGCGTCCACGTAGTAGCACACGATGTTCTGGGCAGCGGTCGCGGCTATCTTGCCGCGGGGCACGGAGGAGTTGAAAAACGTAGTGCCGATGCCGAGGAAGTCCTGCACGTAGCGCATGCCGAACGCGGTCTGCACCGTGATGTCGTGGTCTGCGAGATAGTCCGCCACGTCCAGCGGATTCATGAAGTACACGCCCTGTATCTCGTCGTCCTCGAACAGGACTTGAAGCTGTCCCCACATACGGGCAAGCGCCGCCTGAAAGGTCTTTGCCGTGACCGTGGTCTCGCCGGTCATCAGAAACGCGAAGAAGTCCTTTCTCACATCGCGCTGTACGTCGCGCAGCATCTCCGCAGTGGTCATTTCGACCGCCTGATCGTAGCCGCGCTCGTTTATCGCCTCAATGCTCGTGGCTTTGCGCCACTTTTTCAGCGTGATTTCCTTGTACGTGACGGCGACGACCTCGTACTTGCTCAGCGGGATAACCTCACCCTCGGCGACATTCCCGCTCTCCAGCTTGCCCTTTGCCTTGTAGCTCTTCAGGACAGTGCCGGACGTTTTCTTTATCTTTCTGGTCGTGCCCAGTGCCTCCAAAAGCTTCTTGACCGAGTACCCGAACTGGTCAACAAACTCCATTTCGCGCACGCGCGCGAGGTCTTCGGTTTTTATCAGATTTGTTTCTGCTGCCATGTGTTGTTATTCTCCTTTGTCTGCATTTATGATTTTTGCGTATTCCGCCCGCCGCGCCTCGCGGTCGGGCATGGCGGCGATCTCCGCGCGGGTCTTTGCTTCGCCCGTCGCGTTCGCCGGTGGGGTCTCGACCTTGGAGCTCTGCGTGAATTTCTTTCCGACCAGCCCCGCGAAGTCTCCCGCGATCAGTGCGTCCAGCGTCGAGGTGTCTTTCAGATTCTCGCCGTTCAGCTCCGCCGCGTTGATTTCCGCGCCCGCTCCGCGCATCGCTATATCAAGCCCCTTGCCGGTAATGCCCTTGGCTTCAAAATACTTGCGCACAGCGGCGGTCTTTGCCGCCTTGGTCTCCTTTGCCGTCTGCTCGGTCTTGTACGTTTCAAAAGCTGCATGCTCATTCTCGTACTTTTCCTTGTAGCCGTCCTTCTTCAGCGCTTCAAGCTCTGCCTGTGCCTCGGCAAGCTTGTCTGCGTCGGCTTTATAGCCGTCGCGCTGCTCCTTGACCGCATCTAGGGTCTCGGTGTGCAGCTCCACCACGCTGTCTACCTGTTCGTCCGTCAGCCCCATTGCTTTCAGGGCTTTTCTCGTCAGTGCCATTGCTTTGTATCTCCTTTTTCGTTTCTTCGGCGGCATGCTCGCCGCAGGAAATGAGCCGCATTCCCGCTCCTCCCGCTCCTCTGTCTGTGCCTCGGCGGCGTGCCTGCCGCAAGGGGCGGAGAGCATAAAAAATTAGCCCACAACTACCG
>CAVEPP010000001.1:23105-46672 GCA_963617605.1 Alloprevotella sp.
GCTAATTGTAATATATTATTTTGGCTCTTGTGGCTCATTTTTTCAGCCGTCGCCGCGCAGGTATTCTTTGATGATTTCGGCGTAGTCGCTGGCGAATTTCTCGATGGTGTTTTTCAAAAAGCGCCGGGGCTTCTGCGGCACACCTATGCGCCATTCGCCTGTCAGCTCGTCCTTGTATGCCCAGCGGCTCTTTACCGTGCCCCCGCCGCCCACGGCATACTTACCCGTGCCCTCGTGGACATAGACGAGATACTCCAGCGGTGAGCCGACGTATACCGACTTCTCGTCCTCCGCGACTTGGTGTGTGATGCTGCTGCGCGCCCGTCCCGTGTCGACAATGTCCGTGCCGGTCTCTGCCCACACCTCGGTCATTGCGTCCTTTACATCGCCCTCAGCTTGTATACCGACCGCCTCCAACGCGCGGAGTATCTGCTCCCGGCAGGCGGTTCTCACCTGATCGCTGTTATCGACGATGCGGATCTCAAACCCTCTGCTCATTCCTCACCACCGCTCAGATTGCTGTACGGGCACGCTCGGCAAGCGGCGCGCGCCGCCTCGATGTCGTCTATCTCTGCTAACTCCTTTGTTGACGAAATTTTGAACATTCCAGTTAGACAGCAAAGCGAATCATAGCACAGGTCGGCATCGATGGCGCGCTTGTACGCAGGGCAGAAGTGATCTGCTTCATAATCTAGCATTTTTTATTACCTCCAATATTTTTTCTGTTTCTTCATCAAAGTCCGTGGCTTTCCACGCGGTTTTGTAAATCCATTCCTCGCCGTTATGCGTTGCTATGCTCACGCCGTCTTTTGAAACGTACACGCGGCGGCTGCCGTTCCATTGTCTAAACATAACCGCTGCGTCGCTGACGTAGCCGCGCACTTCATCGTCTGTGATTCCTCGCTCTGCCATGCGTTTCATGATGTGGTGAGGGTCGTGTTTCCCGCTCGGCAGGATATATGCATGGACGCTTTCCGGCGGCAGAACTGTGCCCTTGCCTATTCCCGCTGCTTTTAGCTGTTCCTGCACATCGAAATATTTCTTGCTGCTGTTAGGGTTCTTCACAAGATAGCTTTTCAAGCCCTTTGCATATGCCCATTTCTCAGGTTCAGTATACTTCATATCTTGAAACTTTGCAAATGTATTCGGTACTTCTTTCCCGACAATAGCACGATACGCTTCCCACTGTTTTCTGTCCGCGCCCGCTCTGGCGGCTTTCTTAAATTCAAGCGTCGTGCTCTCCGGGTCTTCCTCCATTTTTCTGCCGAGCCACTCTGAGTACCGCTCCCTACTGCGCTCGTGTCCCTTCACCATCGCCTTTATAGCGCACCGGCAGTTGTACAGATTCCAGCCGTGCGCGCCAAGAGACTTATCGCCCGGAAACATCAGCTTCTCCCCGCCGACGATAAACGGCTCATCTTCTTCCACGCGCTGCCCGTCGGCGCGTCCGTGCTCTGGACGGGTGCGCGCGTCACGCGTGGCTATCCATTCCCGTGTCAGCTTTATGCCCATGTCTGCTGCCGCCTTATAACTGGCGCTGCGCCCGCCGTTCTCTGCGGCAGTGGTCGCGGTGCGAGCAGTGCGAATAGCGCTCTCGACGCTCATCGTAGTTATTCTCTCGCGCAGATGTGCGGCAATCTGCCGGTTGCTTTCGCCCATCATTATCCCGCTCGTCACGCGCGAGGTTATCACCTTGCGCCCAAAATCAAGGTCTATCCCTCGGTTGACGGCTTTCTTCGTCGGGTAGTACGGCATCAGATCCGGCTGTTCCACTATCAAGCGTTTCACCGTCGTCTCGTCATATAGGGTAAAGTCTATTCCCGCTCCGGCGCTCTCCAGCTCGTAGGCGGCATAATTGCGATTGAGCGAGTATATGCCGGGCGTGGCATCGTTTATGTACGATATTGCGACCTCGTTCGCCCGTGTCGCACGGTCGGCAAGCTTGTCCCGTAGCGCTTCAAAGCGTCTCCCGCGTCCTATCTGTGCAAGCCGCCACTGCTTGTATTTCTCCTCGTCTATCTTTCCCGCGTCAAGCATAGCGCGCATTTCCTTGTCGCGCACCGCGAACTTCTCAAAATAGTCGTCGATGATCTCCTGCAGCTCCTGCGCGGATTCGTTGTACATCTTGCGTATCCGCGCCTCAAGTTCTGCAAGCTGCTCGTCCGTCAACTTGCGTCCCTCGTCTCTTTGGTCTTTCTGCATTCCCCGCTCCTATGCTGTAGGGGAGGCTGCGGTCAGTCTCCCCCGTTATTGTTGTCGGCAAAGCCGTTATTGACGCGCATAATCTCGCCGCTTTCCACCGCCTCAAGCCGCGCCGCGACCTCATCCGGGCTTAAAAACGGCAGCTTCTTCAGTGCGAGGCCGTCCCCTATCAGATTCCACGCCTCCATGATCATGTCCGTCTGTTCCTTCTGGTTGCTTATACGGTTGCGCTTGAAGCTCGGCGTAGCGGCTTCCTCATCCACGCCCTGCAGCGACAGCAGCGCCACGACCGCCTCGATGATTTGATATTCAAAATCGTCGGCTTCCTCGTCCAGCGGCTGATATGCCGCGTCGATATGGTCGTTGGTGTCCCCCGCCGCGATGGTGTGCACGTCCAGCCCGCCGAAGTCCTCATAGATTCCCGCTCGTATCTCGTCTAAAAAAGCTTTTCTCGCCTCAAACGGTATCTGCTGGGTGCACGGTGTCACCGCGTCGCCCGCTCCGTCGTCAAATTCGGAATTGACCGACGCAATGTGCTGTGTTTTCAGACGGTTGCGAAATTCTGCGAGGTCTGCCTCGCTCATTCCTCCTGCTCGTTTGATGATCCAGTATATCTCCGCACAGTCCTGTAGGTTGTTTGCAAAGCCGGAGCGGATAAGGTCGAAAGCGTCTATCTGCTCGCGCATGCCCACAAGGGTGCTCTGCTTCAAGTCCGAGCCGTATAACGGGATTATCGGCAGCTTGCCGCCCCAGTTGTCCTCGCCGACTACTTCAACCTCCCCGGTCAGCTCCACCGCACGCAGCGTCACCTTGTACGCCGTGTATTTTTCTCTGTCCGGCGGCACAACCTCCGGCTGTTCCCCGTCGCGGAAGATGAATTTCTTGTAGCCGTTCTCCGTGTACAATACGGCTATCAGCGGCTTGTCCTTTGACAGCCGCCAGAAGCGTATACCCGCTCGGACAACTCCCGTCTCCTCGTCCGGGAACGGCTTAAACTCCGTTACCGGGAAGATGTGCATCTGCTGCCCGTCCCAGAAGATGAACGACCGCCCGTGCTTCAGCGCCTTGTACGCCGCCTTTTTTATCAGCACGTCAGCATTTCTGCCGAGCTTTGCCTTTGTCTCCTCGTCCGCGAATGTCAGACCGTTGCCCAGCGAGTACATATTCCGCTGTGTGTTCAGCCTGTGGAAAAAGTTCGAGCATATCTTGTTATTTGCGGCTGTGATGTCAACAATGCGCAGCCCGGTCACGTCCATGATGGTCTGTACGTACCTGCATATCGTGGTGTTGCGCTTGCGGTCGTACTCGTCTGCGGTCTTGGCAATTCTGTACTCCTCGCTGCTCTCATGCTCGCTTATCGCGCGGCGGACGAAATCAGCGAGGTTTTCTTTTTTCTCCGCCGCCTCGAAGTCCTGAAATGTCAAAAAGCTCATAGGTATCTCCCCCTAAAAATCGCGAGTACGCTGTCCGGCGTGTCCTTGTACGCCGTGCGCAGCAGGGCGCGCAGGATCGTGTATGCGAAATATCGCACATCGTCCATCGCGTGGTCGTTTTCCTTTATGACCGCGTCCGTCGTCGCTTTCTCGTTCCAGCGGTAAAGCCCGAACTCCCGGCGGCAGTCGGCGCAGTCGACGTGTATGTTTATCAAACCGGCTTTCAGGCATGCCGCCGTGAAGCGTATGCCGTCCAGCACGTCATTGTTCGCTTTTTTCACGCTGAAGCGTCCTTTTTTCCGCATCAGCGTTATGAACGACGCTGCCGACGGGTCTATCACCACACAGCTTATCTCCCGCTTCCCGGCAAGCTCCTCCAGTTTGGCGTAATACTCATCATCCGTTAGCTGCTCCCGCTCCGCGCGCCCGGAATAGTAAAATTCCCGCTCGCGCTGTGCCGCGCGCCCGTCCCATGACCACAGCCCCGCCGAGAATGCATTGTACGTGCCATAGTCGATGGATATAAACCATCGCGTGGGATTCTCCGCATGGCTGTCCTTGATGTTTTCTGCCGTAAACTCTGTGTATACTAGCCCCTCCGCGATACACCATTCGCCCAGAATAAAGCGCCGATAGAACACGCCCGTGTACATTCCACGATAGCGATCCTTCGTTTCCTCACTCAGCGACAGGTTGTCGTCCATCGTAAAATGCAGATATAGCAGCCGCTTCCCGCTCGTCTCACCGAGCTGGTCTATCCAGTTTTTCTTAAACCAGTGTTCCGGGCTGTCCGGGTTGCAGTTAAACCAGAACTTAGCCCCCTCGATTGAGCAGCGCGCTGTCGCCTGATTGACGAAGCTCTCCGGCATAAGCGCCACCTCGTCAAAAAGAACTCCCGCAAGCGTAATGCCCTGCACAAGGTCTTGGCTGCGCTCGTCCTTGCCGCCGAAGATGAAGAAATAGTTCACGGTCGTGCCGCGGCGGATCTCCACATAGTTGTCCGCGCGGTGGTCGGCGTATCTGTACCCGCGCGTTCGCAGCATTCTCTTCAACGGGTTCAGCACGTTCCGGCGGAAGCTGCCTATCGTTTTCCCGCACATCCCGAAATTCTCATCTCGGTTTGTCTCCATCGCCCACATGACGTAGGACAACGCCATTGACACGGTTTTCCCGCTCCTTATTGCACCGTCGGCAATGATGCCCTCGTATTCCGACACCCCGCTTGACGGCAGCCACCATGTCAGTACCTGCTGCTGCTTGACCGAGAACGGCTTGAACTTGAAGCCGGCGCTTTTTATGTTTTTTCTTGCCATACGTTCGCCGCCTTTTCGTTCAGTGCTTCCAAGAAATTATCATCCTCCAGCAGCTCCTGCGTCTCGGTTATGACCTCGCGCCACACCTCCGGCTTGCGGTTTTTAAGCCAGAAGATGATGGCGGCGACATCCGGCGGCATCATCTTCTCCGTCACAGTCACTTTCGCCGTGCCGTTCTTAATGCCGTTCAGCGTTCCCTCGCGCTTCGTCTCGGTGTACGTGTAGCCCAGCGCGCGCTTCAAGAGCGTGTTCTCGACCTTGATGTCAACGACCTCTTTCCCGTCGGCGACCGCCGCCGCAAGTGCAGGGTAGCGTTTGCGCCATTCGTAGTATGTGCTGACCGCCACGCCCATCTTGTTCGCGATCTGCTTATCAGTCAGCCCGTCCCGCGCCCACGCGCCGGCAAGCTCCAGCCCGCTCGGCGTTAGCCACTTGGTGTATTTGCCTCGCTGTCCCTGCTGGACAGCGCCAGCTTTCTTCTTTTTCTTTGCGATGGCAATTCGCCTCCCGTCAGTTTTCTTAATCCCCGCATTGCTCCAGCAGTGTCACCCGCTCGGAGCTGTCCCTTTATCGTCTTATACTGCTGGCGCGTCAGCAGTGTCCGGCAGCGCTCCAGCTCTCGCCACTCATTTATTTCCATTCAGCAGCACCGCCCTCTCGCCGGTGAATTTCTCCCATCGGTCGATTATCACGTCAACGTAATGCGGGTCAAACTCCATGCAGTATGCATGCCGCCCGTTCTGCTGCGCGGCGATGACCGTCGTCCCGCTCCCCGCGAACAAATCAAGCACGTTGTCGCCGGCGCGGCTGGAGCACTGCATCTGGTAGTCAAACAGGCGCACCGGCTTCATCGTCGGGTGCTCTTTGCTTTTCAGCGGCTTTGGGAATTCTAACACCGTGCTCTGTTTGCGATTCTTGAAGAAATAATGCTTTCCGCCGTCACGCCAGCCATAAAGGCAGGGCTGGCATTCGTCGCCGAGCGGTATATCGTCCTCGGTTATCTCCCGCTCGCCGTATAGGCACGGCTCGTGCTTCCACTGGTAGTCCTGCCGCCCCATTATGAACTGGTTCTTCACCCATATCAGGCACTGTCGGATGCGCAGTCCCGCGTCCATGCATGCGCCGCGGAAGTTATAGCCCTCCGAGTCTGCGTGCCAAATATAGAAACCCGCTCCCGGTTTCATCATGGCAACGGCGTTGTCAAACGCCGCCGTCAGAAACGCGCGGAACTTCTCGTCGGGCATATTGTCGTTCTGGATTTTCCCTGCCGTGCCCTCGTAGTCCACGTTGTACGGCGGGTCAGTCAGCAGCAGGTCGATCTCCGCACCGGCGCATAGCTTTGCAACATCCTCCCGGACAGTGCTGTCTCCACACATCAGCCTGCACCCCCCCAACTGGTAGATGTCGCCCAAGCGTGCCTTGGGATCGTCCGGCAGCTCCGGCACATAGTTGTCCTCTATGACTGCCGCGCTCAGCTCATCGTCAAAGCCAAAATCAAAATCAAACGCGGAGAGGTCAATGTTCTTCAGCTCCTCCGCCAGCGCGTCCATGTCCCACGGCGATTCCGCCGTCTTGTTGTCAACGATTCTAAATTCCGCGATCTCCTCCGGCGTTAAATCGTCCGCCAGCACGCAGGGCACAGGCTGGTCTTTCATCACGTTTGACCGCTGTGCCGCCTGTACGCGCCCGTGTCCGCAGATGATTACTCCCTGGGGGTCTATTACCACCGGCTGCTTCCAACCGTAACGTTCAAGGCTCGCGGCAATGTTGGCAAGCTGCGTGTCCGGGTGCGTTTTCGCGTTATTTTCGTATGGCTTCAGCTCGCCGAGCTGCTTGTACACGATGTTCATCTTCGCCATGATTTTTGCTCCTTTTTATGGACTCCGATTTCTCCGATTTCATTTGCCCGCGCAGCTTCCCGCTCGCGGGTGCGGAAAATGCCCGTCTGTCCGGGCTGCCAAGCGTCTTTCCGCTTTGCCATCAAAAGGAGGTGAATGAAAGAAAGCAAGACGACCTTTCGAGTGTATGATAACAGATTCATTTGGCTTTTGTGGCTCATCTTTTCCGTCGCTCGGCGAGCCCTAGATTTTGAGCGACAAGCCGCAGAAAATCGCGATGCCAACGCTTGGCTGTCGCCTCCGACACGCCCGGCAGCGCCAGCGCCGCGCCCGGAATGCTGTGTCGTGCGTTCGCCCAGTAAATCAGCCTCACCAGTTCCAGTCGCGCCTCCGCGTCTGTGCAGCTTTCTTTTGTCTGCCGCACGGCTTGTTCTATTGCGCGCGTTTCCGCTTGGCGCTGGCAGCTCGGATAGCGGTACATCGTCCGCTTGACGTACCCCCACCAGTCATATCGGGGTTTGCTCATCACTCAGCGCCCCCCTCATATTCCGTCAAGCGGCATGCGGTCGAGCCCGGCAAACGTCTCCTGCGTCCAACCGTAGTCCTTTGCGTCCTCCCGCTCCGCCTCCGTTCTGTAAAACTTGGGCGCGATGGCGGCGGCGCGCTCCGCCTTTATCCTGGCGCGCTCTTCCGGCGTGCGCTTGTCCCTGACCGGGTCATAACTGCACTCGGTCAGCGCGCCTCGAAAATCGCACAGGCTGCACTTGCCCGCTCCCGCGCGGGAGTATTCCGCCGGTACGTCATGCAGTACGTACAGCAGGCTCATTTTCTCGTGGCACTCCGCGCACAGACTGTCGTACACAAGGTTTTTCTGCTTCATTCTTCGCTCCTTTCTGCGGCGCACTCCCGCCGCTGCTTCCGCCCGCCGCGCTTTGGTGGTCGGGGCAATATGATTTGACGACCTCTCACGGTCGGTTTACAAGGCAAAATGCAGCGTATGTATGTGCTCACCGCGCGCCCGTCCTCATCGTCCAGCCGCTCAAAGGCGGTCTGCCGCGCGGTCGGTATGATCTCTATCTCCTCGACGTTATCAACAGGGGTCGGCTCGGTGTATATCGGCTTCTCCAGATTCCCGCGGCTTGTTGACCATGCGCATTGACCGCGTTCCAGCCCGTGGACGTTATCAACGAGATAAACCGCCAGCGCCGTGTGGTCTTCGCGTCTGTCTATCGGCTCGACGCTCACGCCGTTTTCCGTTGCCCATATATCGCGCAGCATATCCCATGAGCACGCTTCAATCACGAGGTGATGATGAAACCGCGCCGGTCTGTCCTCGGTCGGATTCCAGTTTGCATTCACAATCACCATCCGGGGATTCCGTCCGGCGGCTGCCTTAAAGGCTGCGCGCAGGGCTCGGCAGAATTTCTTTCCGCTCTCCTTCAGGGCTTCATAATCGGCGGGGAGGTGCTCATCGTCGTATTTCAGCGTCACGAGCAGCCAGCCCTCGCCCACGTTCGCGTTCAGTATCCGGGCAAGCTGCTTTTTCTTCTCGATCTCATTCTGGCGGATCTTCCTCTCCGAGGTGTTCCCGGCTATCCTCTGACCGCGAGGCTTTTTGACGTTCGGTCGAGCAGACATCCATGTCCGCTTGACCTCCACGACTGAGCCGCTGATAATTTTATACTCCATCGGTATCCTCATTCCTTTTCTCCCGCGTCCTAATGTTAGTCTCTTAAAAGTCACTCAAGAAACGCACGCGCGCGTTTCTTTTTCCCGCTTATTCGCGCGCGGATTTTCCCTCGCGCGCGAATTTATATAAAGTATCAAAAGGTGCAGAATGGTCTCGAAGCCGTCCGCGGCGCGCGTGGGCGCTTTCCAAATCATTCTAATTGTTTCCCGTGCCCCGCTGCGTTTTTGCAGCGGGGCTTGCCGTGGCGCTGCGTTTACGCAGCGTCGGGTCACTCGTCGGCGCTGTCGAACAGCTCCGCGTCCATCCACTCGGATATGAACACCTCCCGGTCGGTGCACGTCCGTCCAATCTCCCGCAGGCGGCGCACTGTATATGCTATGCAGCCCGCGATAATATGAGGGCTGATGAATATAACGCCCACAACACCAAGTGCGAACGCCGCCGTCTCCGCCACACTCAGCGGCGCAAGGAAGTTAATCAGTGCCTGTATCATTGTCCCGCTCCTTTCTCTCTACTGTCTCTACATCTATCACCGCATCGACGTACATATCAAACACGCGCTGAAGCTGTCCGTGCAGTATATCCGCCCTGTGTTCCTGATACTCCGCTTCCACCGTCTGGCGCAGATATTCCTTGTGGTAATAATCCCGCTGCTCCTTTATCTTTGCCGTCTCCCCGTCTATGCCGCGAATGGTTTCCGCCGCCAATTTCAGCAGCCCTGTTGCGCAGCTGTCCGCATCGCTCAGCGGACATTGGCTGCATTTCTCCGCGCCGCAAGCCTCCAGCGCGGCTATCAACTGGTTTCTCGTCGCGAAATGCATTTCTTCGAGATTCAACAGTTTTCCTCCTCCCATCTTGGTCTGCCGTCAATGCCCTGTTCTAGGCAGTCTCCGTTGCGTATGCACGAATCGCAATTGAAGCTTTCAGTGGTGCAGTTGTCGATGGCATTGCAGCTTTCGCCGCATTCAGCCCACTCTTCGTCCGAAATTGGGCTTGATTCCCTGCGCACGATATATTCACACATCGCCTTTTCTCCTTTTCAATCCTTTTTTCTTGTCTTTTTCGCGCTCATCCGCCAATTCTGCGTAGTCTCAACCACCACGGCATTGTTATCAGCTTCCTTAGGAATGTGGTGTATTAAGTGAGCGCTACCGTCATATGCGAATACATTGAGGTCTATAACGTCAAGTTCGTGACAGCATTTTCGCAGGAAATCATCTTTGCACCTCATTCTCAAAATAAAACACTATCCGCTTTTCCCGTTCAACAACATTGCCATAAACAAGCCCAATCTTGTAGATGTAATTGCTTCGGAGCTTTTGCGGGATTTCTTGTATGTACCGTCTGAAAGTTTCAAGGCTGTTCGCCCGCTTGTAGTGGTTGCACATCCTGCATGACGGCATGAGATTTGATATATCATCGTTTCCTGCGTCCTCTGCTTTCCACGCTCTCAGAGGCTGATAGTGGTCTACCTGCATATCTTTATAAGCAATCTCTCTTCCGCAGTAGGCACAATGTCCGTCATATTTGCGGTAGACAGCTTCACGGGTCTTTTTGCTTATCGCCATGCTTGCCATTCCCTCCTGTTTTATTCACGTCTCACACGCGGGGCGCTTCCCCCGCGCCATTCTCTGCGCCGCCGCCAGTCGTCGTCTATCAGCTTCTGCATCTTCCGGCAGCTCTTGATGTACTCCTCGCCGTCGGTGCAGTCGGCGCATTTCCGCTTCGTTCTGTGGGTGCAGTCAATGCATGGGCATATCATCAGCGTCACCCCTCGTTCCTCGGCAGATTCCCGCTGCGCTGCCGCCAGTCTTTCACTGTCTGCGGGTTGCAACCGAGCGCCTCGGCTATCTGCCTGTCGGTTGCACCGCAGCCATACAGCTCGCGCCCCCGCGCCCAGTCGTACTTGGGCTTGCCGCCGGGGTTGTGGGTCGTGCGCTCCATGTCCCTTATCGGGGTCGAGCCCGGCAGGCATATTGGCTCTAGCGGCGCAGCGGCGCGCCGTCCCCGCTCGTACAGCGGGCAGTCTGCCGGGGCGCGCTGCTCCGGCGGTAGCTTCCCCGCTCTGGTCTTGCCGGTTATGTAGGCGTAGTTGCAGCCGTAGGCGCTCCATGCCGGCATGTGATATTTGCAGTTTCTGCGCTTGCACTCGTGCACATGACGCGCGTAGCCCATAGCGCCCTCCTATATCCGTGCCCGGATCTCTTCCGGGGTCCAGCTTGTGCACACAAGCAGATTCTCGCACCACTTGCTCGCAAAGAACGCCTCTATCTCGTCAACGCTGATAGCTCCGCCGCCGTGCACCATTGTGCTCTTCCCCGCAGCGCGGAGGCGGCGCATATCCCGCGCGCTCTGGTCGAATATTGCGGCGACGAGGCACTCTATGCCCGTCGCGTTCACGCCCTGCACATCCGCAAGGTCTACCATGTCGCTGCTTCTCCGTCTTGACATATCAGTACCCCACTCGCTCCTGCGCCATGCGCGCCGACCACTCGCGCAGACCCGCCACATCGATAAGTACGCGCTTGCCCAGGCGATATGCCGGGAAGTCTGCGCGGTTTATGTATGTGTACATCATCGGGTCGCTCACGCCCAGCGCCTCGGCGGCTTCCGCTATGTTGTATGCTACCCGCTCTATCGGCTTTCTTTCGTCCATTGCTCGCCCCTCCTTAAAAGCTGCACTGCGCGAGGATCTCGCCCTGCGGGTTTCGCAGTATCACCCGCTGTATGTCGTGCCCCGTGTCCACCGCCGCCATGAGCAGCGCCTTGTATACCTTGCGCGCCGCGTAAATATCGCTGATGGTGACGTTCTCGAGTTCGTCGCTGCCCCAGTGCTTCATCTCTATCTTAAACACTCGCCGCACCCCTCTCCGCATTGGCAGCGCCCGGCAGGCTGCAGGGCGCTGCCGTCTCCTCGTCGGACAGCGCAGCCGCGGCGCGAATGCCCAGCACGAATCCCGTGCACATGCTCTGCTGTGCCGGTGGAAGCTGCCGAAGCTGCTTTATCGTGTTCTCAAGCTCCTTCTTTTCTTTCTCGCTCATTTTTCGTTTTCCTCCATTCTGCTTGTTTTGCCCGCTATGCGGTTCATCATCTTTGCTATCTGCTCTGCTTCCTCGCGCGTCGGCAGTGCGCCGGTCGCGTACTGGCGGTTCTCGTCGCTGTCCGGCGCGGTCACGTCACGCAGCCGGTACACCGCACATGCCAGCCGCCCCGCGGTGCGGGTTTCCTCCACCCGCCACGCGCTTGTCGGCGTGTTCCTTGTCTCCATCACAAAGTCAACCATTTCTTCAAGCGTCATTCCCGTTCCTCCTTTCCTTGTTGCCCTCCCGTATTGCGAGTTCCAGCCCGTGACGGTCTCTGACATATAGCGGAATATTTTCTCGCACAGCTCCGGCGAACGTGTCAGCCCGTTTTGCGCAATCACCAGCGCAATGCTCTCTACTATGTGTTTCGTCTTTGCCACGCCCAAATCGGTTTCTATTTCGGCAAGCAGGATATTCATCCGTTCCCGTCCCTCCTTTCTTCTTCCCGTGGATTGACTAACGCACAGCCCGGTGTTACTATTGGCATATCCCATCACAAAAGGAGTGATCACCGTGCAGCGCCTTCGGCGAAGCATTGTTTTTACCCCTGAGTTCCAGACTAAAGCAACTGCGGGATGCTCGATGGGGTAGGCAGTCCGAATCTGCCAAAGTGACCGGCGTTGCCATAGAAGCGTCGGTGTCTCGATGCTTGGATTTTTTGTGGGGTGCAAAGAATCGCGCCTCGCCCGGCGGTAAAGCAACTCCACCGCGTAAATCCAATGCAACAACGTTCTGGTAAACAAGCCGGAGAAAGAGTCGTTTGCAAGACACTGCAAGCGTCTTTTTCTTTTTCTGTGCGTTAGTCAATCCGCGGGAATCCTTCCCCGTAAAATTATGCTCGCTGTTGTAGTTCGTTCCTGTATATTGTGCTTATTCTTGTAATAGCGCGCATTTTGTACTATAATTAGTGCACGCCGATTTTCGCACAATCGGCAATACGTGAAGAAAGGAGTACTAAATGCGCAATTCCAAGCAGACCGGCGCACGTGCCGCAAGCGCGGCCTCTAAAGTTCTGCGTGACGGCAGAACCGGCAAAGCCAGCAAGACCGCTGCGGCAAGCGCGCTTTCCCAGCGTCCCAGCAGGAAAACTAAATAACTAACCAGCTGAGCCGGGTACTGACACTATCCGGCTCTATCCTTTTCTCCGAACAGGTACTCTAAAGACCTCTCCGGGAAGTACCGGCTGCGTATTTCCTCCGCTATGCTGAACGTCAGTGCCGTTTCTCCCGACAGCATTCGCGTCAAGCGCGCCCGCGTCATATTCAGCTCGCGCGCCATACCCGACACCGTCAGCGACTTTCTGCCAAACTCAGCCCGCAGATTGGGGTACGCTATATCGTACATCCCCGTTTTCACCTCCTTTTTCCGTAAAATTATGCTCTCTGTTGTTTTTTCTTTTTAAATTTTCTGAGCTAATTGAATCTTACATCAACTTAATCAGAATGTCAAGTATTATTTTCTGACTTAGTTGATTTTTTTCTTGACATTTTTCCAGAGCGCCTTTATACTGTTTTATGAAAGGGGGTGTTTTTAATGAACACCCGCATAAAAGCGGTTAGAAAAGCTGCCGGGCTGACACTCGAAAAATTCGGCGAGCGCATTGGCATTTCAAATTCCGCTTGTAGTGCGATTGAAACCGGGAAAAACAATCCCAGTGAGCAAACTATCCGTGCTATCTGCCGCGAGTTCGGTGTTCGTGACGAATGGCTGCGCTGCGGCGAAGAGCCGATGTATCTGCAAATGACACCGAATCAAGAGCGTGCCGCTTTTCTCGCCGGTGTCGTTGCCGGTGAGGCAAGCCCGGAGATTAACGCTTTTATCGATGCGCTGAAAAGTATTTCGGACGATGACCTGAAGATTGTTATGGCGTTTGTCGGGCGCACCTACGAGGCATACAAAGAAAACCTTGAAAACAGCAAGAACCCCGAAGCGGAATAGATCCGCTCCGGGGTTCTTGCTGCGTCTACATATACAGCACCAAACAGTATAGGTTTTTTAATTTCTCCACATCCAGCAGCCAAAGCAGCCGGATGATTTTCTCTATCTCCCGCTCTTTTTCGTCTTTAGGCAATTTTTTGTCCTCCTTTGTCGAATTGTATCTATATGATTTATTTTTTTATTTCTCTTTTTATTTAATCCTTTACAATTACGCACAATGTGGTATAATAGTCCTAAAGGGAGTAATCTCTTTACACAAAAAGGCGCTGCCGGTTGACGGTCAGCCCCCTGTTGTTGTCTTTGAAGTAATCGCCGACTTTTTGAGGGAGTGGCGATTACTTCTTTTGCTTATTTATGAGCCTGTATGAACAGGTTGCAAATGCCTATGATAACAAGACAAAGCTGTAACACTTCGCTCATGCTCATGAGCAGCCCCCCCTTCATTTCAGGGGACAGAAGCTGCCCCCGTATACACAGGGGACTGATCGCCTACCGTTGCGTGGCAACGCCTTAGTGCCGAAGCACCGTTGCTAGAATACCACAGCGCATATTAAATTGCAAGAAAAATGTCATTCCCGCTCGTTCCCGTTCTAATTATCTGCGCGCTCCCCTCCTTTGTCGATTTGTGTCGAACAGTTTTTTATATAGTTTTAATAAACTATTGCAAATTACGCTTAATTGTGATAAGTTGATTATAACTCATACAAAATTTTCTTTTGAAAGGAGGGCAAGCGCCGCTGCCCCTGCTGCATCAGAGACAGCGGCCATAGCAGAGGAGTTCCTTGTAAACCGACCTGTCTGCTACGCTTCAAGGGTAGCAGTTAAGGTGCAAAAAGTCTAGCGCCAAGGCGGGAAAACCGTTGCGCGCGCGAATAAAACGCCGTTCACCCGCTTTCCCTGCCGGCAATTCATTTTCGGAGGTGTTTTTTACTCGTGGTTTTTCAGGAATTGCTGCCTTATATTGATGCGTACCCTGCGAAAATTAAAAAAGCCCGAATCGAAAAAGGGCTGACGCAAAAAGAGCTTGCCGACCTCGCCGGTGTCCCGCTCTCGTCTGTCCAAAAGCTGAATGTCAACAATCAGGATGCGCTGTTCAACTGCGCTGCGATCTGCCGCGTGCTGGACGTGTCGATGGATGAGCTTTTCGGTCTGCGCCCGCCGGCGGACGTGTCGGAGCTGACCAGCCGGATGCACAGCTTGGAGCTGGAGAACGCCCGCAAGGATGGGGAGATCGGACGGCTGAATGCCGTCAGCGATGGTGACCGCCGTGTGCTGGACGCGCGCATGAAATCTCTGCATTCCCTTGTGCTCGCGCTGGCGGGTTTCTGTACGCTGCTGGTGCTGGTCGTTATCGGGTACATGATATTCGATGCGCATATTCTGACGGCGGGGTTATTCCAATCGGCTGGCATATCCGTGTTTGCGGTGCTGCTTGTGCTGCTGCTTCTCTCGTCAGTCGCGGCTATTGCCGTTGCCATGCGGCAGTTGTATAAAAATCAAAACCCCAATGGGGTCTGAAATTGGAGGTAAATATGTATTGTCCGTACTGTGCTAGTGTTAACGAAAGCTACAACATCTATTGCACCACTTGCGGCGCGAAGCTGCCTGAACTCGTGGTGGACACTTCTGTGCCGCACGATATCCCGCCCGGCAGGGAAGATAAATATCCCGCTCCGTCATATTGTGCTCCGCGCGGGTGCGGGCGCAAGGCGTGCAAAAAGTGGGTTGCTTTCTTTCTCTGCCTATTCCTCGGCTGGCTGGGTATGCACAAATTCTACGAGGGTGATATTGCGCTGGGTATTCTCTTCGCGCTGACCCTTGGGCTGTGGGGTATCGGCGTTTTGATATGCCTGATCGGCATTGTCCAAAAGCCGGATATCTATTATGTTTGAGGGGGGTAGCGTCATGTATTGCAAATACTGCAAGGCTAATAATATCAATGGCAACATATATTGCTTTTCCTGCGGGGCGAAGCTGCCTGTTCTTTCTCCTCCACCGTCGGCTGCTGCGTCAAAGGAGCGCCCCGGCAGCGAATATGACAACGCCATCAACTGGAAGCGCGTCGGTTATTGGGCTACCGTAATTGTCGCGGGTGCTGCCACGGCTTTCGTAATATTTATGATTTTTGTGCATTTCGTTTGATAATTAAACAGCCCCCGGTCCGCGCCGGGGGCATAGCTATATGCAAAGGAGGTTGTACAATGGCAGAACGCAAAAATGGGCGTGCCGCACAGGGGGCGGGCACGATTCGCAAGAAAACTGTCACGCGCAAGGGGCAGGAATACACGTACTGGGAGGCGCGTGTCACTGTCGGGCGTGATCCCGGCACAGGGAAGCAGGTGCAGAAAAGCTTCACCGGCAAGACACAGAAAGAAGTCCGCGAGAAAATGCAGACCGCAGCGGTCGAGGTCAACGAAAAAACGTATGTCGAGCCGTCCAAGCTCACCCTCGGTCAGTGGCTGGATATATGGCTTGATGGGCTGTACACGCAAAAGCCCGGTACTATCCGGCACTACCGTTCGCAAATCAATACACACATCAAGCCACGAATGGGCGCGCTGAAACTGGCTGACCTGCAAAAGTCTGACTTTGACAAGTTTTATAAATATCTTCTCACTACCGGGAAAGAAACAAAAAAGAAAGACCCCGTCAGCGGCAAGATGGTTGTTGTTTCGCGCTCCCCGCTTAGTCAGAAATCAGTGAAAAATATACACGTGATACTCAAGGCTGCCATCAACGCAGCGATCGACGACAGGAAGCTTCAGTCAGACCCGATGCGCAAGGTCGAGTTCAAAACTCCGCCAAAGCCCGAAGTGCACCCGCTCGACGATGCGCAAATTAAGGACTATCTCGCCGCCGTCGAGGCAGACACGCTCGCCCTTATGCTTAAATTCATTCTCTTTACCGGCTTGCGCGAAAGTGAAGCAATGGGGCTGACGTGGGATTGTATCAACTTCGCCACCGGGCAAATCACTATACGCCAGCAGCTTCAAGACCTCGGCAAGGCAAACGGCGGCATGACCATTGTCCCGACGAAGAACAGCAAGTCTCGCATTCTGACGCTCGCGCCCTCCGTGCTGTCGCTGCTGAAGCGGCAGCAGGTAAAACAGCTAGAGGATCGATTTGCTGCCGGCGAGGCGTGGGCGGGCTGGCGAACGGAGAGCGAGCGGAAAAAGGCGCTTGTGTTTACTAATTCGCTGGGCAAATGCCACCGCCCAAAAACGATTTATCAGCATAACCGCAAGGTCGCGGCGGCTGCCGGCATCGACCACTGCCGCGTGCATGACCTCCGGCACACTTTCGCTGTGCTTTCCCTGCAAAACGGCGACGATGTAAAAACCGTTCAAAGCAATCTCGGTCACGCCACGGCGGCATTCACGCTGGACGTATACGGTCATGTTACCGAGCGGATGAAGAACGAATCCGCCGCGCGAATGGAGGCGTATATTCAAAGCATAGGCGGCGATTAAAATCTCTAAAGGGAAAACTAAAGGGAAAACTTTTTATTTCAGATACAAAAAAGCCTTGAAAACGCGGTGTTTTCAAGGCTTTTACCATGGCAGGGGAAGAAGGCTTCGAATTTCGACGGTGCTCTTTAATTGTTCTTAATAGTGATAAACAGCTTCATCTTTCCCTGCAAATGCTGTATTTTTCAGAGTTAAAAATAAATAGTGCTAAATGGTGCTAAACCCTCTAAAGGGAAAACTAAAGGGAAAACTTTTGCCGTCACAGTTCCGCAAGTTTGCGCATGACGGCGGCATAGGTGCGCGGCTGCATGACCTGCAGACTGTCCATCAGCTCATTCATTACGTTCCAAGCGTCAGCCGGGCGCTTTGTCCTAATGGCAGTTAAAAAATCACTGCTGCCATAGTTGCCAACCTGCGCTACGGACTCCGGCGCAGACGCGGCTGAATAGCGCCGCTCGTAGCGTGGTTCTGTGTTCTGCCCTGTCTTCTGCATTTCGGCGCGGATAGCATACAGGTCGGCAAGCTTGGCGTAATTGGGGTAGCTCGATTCCTCGTACTCAAGCCGTGCTATCTCCTTGCGGATCTCCAACTCGTCGAGCATAAGGTTGCCCCCCGCTATGCGTCAAGTTCAGCCATACAGCGGCGGATTGCTTCTCGTTTGTGCTCGTCATCCGTGTCGCGCAGCATGTCCTCCATCTGCTCCCTCATGCGTGCGCGCCCATCTTCTCGGCTATAATGTCCGCGCACATAGTGCTGCCCGCGGTGCGCGTAGCTGTTGCCTCGCCCATATGTGCCGTGCATGTCGGCATACCAGTCTCCGCTGCGGCTATATCCGCCGTCGCGGCTGCGTCCGTCATTCTCAAGCATA
The DNA here is from genome assembly GCA_963617605.1 of Alloprevotella sp. Classification (GTDB taxonomy): domain Bacteria; phylum Bacillota; class Clostridia; order Oscillospirales; family Oscillospiraceae; genus Apopatocola. The sequence goes on from CAVEPP010000001.1 coordinate 40,939, forward strand.
CCAATTTTGTCGATATTCTTGATGGTGTCGGTCAACTTGTGGACAATATCAAGATCTCCCGCTCCGAGGTCGGGCTTCTTCGCTATCTCGTCCAGTTCCTCGCACAGTTTGTCGCGGATATTATACAGTGCATACATACTCATGTCAACTCCTTTCACGCTGTCCGTTCAACGATAAGGTTAGCGTTTGCGATATTGATAGTCTGGTCGCTCGTGTTCTCGACTGCCACGGTCAGACAGCAGCCGCGCGGCACATCGATGTGCGCAGCGACATAGATGTTGCTGTACTGTTCGACCGCAGCCGGAGTCGCGATGCCCGCCGCACTCGTCAGTGGTTCTCCGTTTACGGCAAGCGCCACGGAGATCGCAGCGACAGTGCCGTCGGTCGGAATAGCGATGTTGCCGCCGAACGACACCTTAAATCGTGCACGGCACTGATTTGTCAGCCCGCGCAGAGTGACGATCCCCGCTCCCTCGCGGTGCACGATGCAGGGGCTGCCGGATACTGCCGTCTCCGTAAACGGGACGTTCTGTCCGGCGGCAACAGCCGCAACGTTCGCGTTCGTGTATTCAGCCATCGTTGCTATCCTCCTCTCTCTTGCAGGCACATCCCATCATCATACTTGCCATTTGCTCGGTGTAACTGGGTTTAAGCATTTCGTTGACAGTATTCATTATACGACCGTAAATCTCCAGCTCTGCCACCGACAATGCGGCAAGATCTACGCTCGCAAGGTGTTCAAAATACTTCCGCTTGAGTTCATTAAAAGTTGTCATATTATCTGTCCTTTCATAAAATGCGGCGAGGTATCAAGCCCCGCCGCTGAGTAATAAAATCAGCCAAGGGCTGAACATGTCGATACTTCCGACAAGTTGGACGATGTGCGATTGTCAGGCAACAGCGCTGCCGTAGCCGCATCCCGTATACTGCTGGTTGCAGCAGTAGGGATTCTGCACAATATACGCAGGTGACGCAGCCGGGCGGAGCGTGTTGACGAGGTAGTTGTTCTGCGCTGCCTGGGACGCCGCAAGCTTCAGGCTGGCGTTCTCCGCTTCCAGCTCGCGCAGCTTACTATTCTGCAGATAATCCAGCACAGCTCGGCTGTTGGCGTCCTGGTTGGCGATGATGTCACGGGTACTGTTGGCTACTGCCGTGCGGGTGTCGCACGCCTGTGTAGCCATATCATACCGCACCTGCGCTATCGCCGCGCGGTTCTCGCAGCAGCAGTTCTGCGACTGCATCTGCATATTAAACAGCTGCTGCATAAATGCCGCCTGCTGATTGGCGCGGGAAAGCTCCGCTGCCGAGAAGCCGGTATTGACCGCCTGCGTCACGCCTGCAAAGCCGTTAAGCATGCCCGTGTTCATAGCGTAAAAGCCATCACACAGCCCGTTGTTTACGCCGTCAAGCTTGTGCTCAACGTTGGCAAAATCAGAGGTCAGAACATAGCCGTCCATCACACCGCCGCCATTGTTGCCATTGCCGCCAAAGCCGCCATTGCCCCAACCGCAGAAAGCAAACAGGAAAAGAATCACGATCCAAAAAAGACCGTCACCGCCCCAACTGCTGCCATATCCGCCGTTGCCATTGTTAGCAGGCGCAACGGGCATTGTAAAGGGCACATTATCAGAAAGACTCATTGATTTGCTCCTTTCGGAAAATTATTTTTTTATCTCAACCGTGGCCACGATATCGATCACTTAAGGAATTGCATGAACTGTTGCGCAGTGTCTTGTAATTGGTTTAGCTGTTGCTGTGATATTCTGCCGCTCTGTAAAAGTTTCTCTACCTCTTGTTTCGGATTGCCTTGGAATTCCGCTCGGAATTGCTGAAACTGCTGCATTACCCTTTGGAATTGTCCTGCCGCACCTGGTAACTGCGCCATCCACTGCGCGCCGCCGAGGGCTGCGAAAAGGGGATTACTCATGCGCCGCGCCCTCCGTTTCTTTATTCACCCGGACGTAGTCCATTGCTGCAATCTTCGCTTCCAACGCCGCAAACTCCGCGCGGGTAACGTATTCCCCGCTCTGTGTCTGCGGTGCGGGCGCAGGCGTTTTAACCGGCTGCGTTCTTTCTGTGTAATCAAAGATACGCAGGGGCAGCGGCATTCCGCTCTGGTCGGCGCTCTTGATATAAAACGAGGCGTTCTCACTGTCGAGCAGTAGGACGCTGTTACCCGCAGCGACTAAAAACGCTTTCGCCCCCTCTTCGCCCTGCACCCAGTTCATGCCGCCCTGCGGCGTTGTGTTAGGTGTGGGTGCGGGCTGCGGGGCGTACTGCTGAGCGCGCATCTGTGCGAGATTGTCCATCAGCGGCTGCCCATATGCTGGATATGTCTGTGTCGGCGTATACATTGGATATTGCGGATTGTAATTCATGCGGTGCTCCTCCTTTGCCATACATACATGGGTATCTCGTTGCCGGAATCCCATGCGTCATAATAGTTTCCGTTTTGCACGGTCACGACATGCCCGCTCAGGGCGAGGATATATGTGCCGCGGGGGTGATCAGCTGCAAACTCCTTGACCGTGTAACACTCTGGGCATTTATCCGGCAGCGCCGTGCGGGTATAGCCCCTCCGCTGCAGATACGCGCCCCACACCGCATTCGCGCTCGGCATGTCCGCCAGTTCGAAGCCTGTCACTGTCAGCTCCACAAATGTCTTGTCCCAGCTTTGTCCCGTGGCCTTGCACAGTGCGCGGATTACGCAATCACCAACCGAGTGCCCCGCTGGGTTAGGGTTAAAATTGATGTACATATGCGTTCCACCTTTTCTGTCTAAATTTTATAGCAAAAAGCGGCGGGCAACGTGCCTGTTACCTGCCACAAAGCTGTCAGTATTACGTCTGTTATCCTCTAAAATTTTTTTGGGAAATTCGTGAAACGCTTGGCTGTTTGCTTGATTGGGCATATACTTAAATCGTACCAAGCAAAAGGACTGACGACGGCTGAGTACATCAAGGCGCTCATTCAAAAAGACTTTGCCGAACGAAAAGGGCAGCAGGATTAAACCTGCCGCCCTTTTTATATGACAGCCGCTATCTTGTTCTTAATGCTTCGGATTCGCCGGTTTACTGTTTCGATGCTGCAGTTCTGCCGACTTGCTATTTCCAGCAGTGACAGTCCGTCCGCCCGCATATTCAGGATTGTTTTCTCTTCAAGCGTAAAACCGCATTCAAGGATCAGTCTCTCCCGCAATGCCGTCGGAAACTGCAGTTTGGATTTTTTCCCTTGTATTCGTACTTCGTCCAGTGTGCTCATTTTCGTCTCCACAAGTCAGCGCCTCAAATATCAGCTCTACAAGATTTTCTGACTTCTCGTTCAAGCCGTTGATTCGGCAAAATTCCTTGACGGTTGCAGTCACGTCAATCCCTCTTTCTTTGTCGGTTTACAAGGTTTTTATAAGTCGTGCCGGGTGCAGCCTACATCAGCCCCCTACGTAGGCACGTAGGACTTCGGCTGCACGCGGCACAGGGATTAGTCTTTAGTATTTTTCTCCCGCTCGCCGTCCGGGTCGAGCCTGTTTTTATATTGCTCTAAGCCTTTTATCAACCACTGCGGCACGGGCGCGCCGAGCTTGTCCGCGTTCTCAATTATGCTGCCCAGCTCCGTTATTATGTACCATAGCAGCACAATAGGGGTCGCGAAAGTATCTACGCCGATGCCAAGGTCAATCCCGCTCCCGCCGATTATAACGCTGATTGCAATATCGCACAATGCCGCGACGAGCACAGCGACGATCTCGCCGAGCTTATGCCACAGTCCCGCTCGTGCAATCGTGCTCGACCATTCTCCGGCGCTCTTCGCCGCCCACGTGCCGGTCGCATAATCCAGTAGAATACAGCCCAACCAGACAATAACCGCCCAGCCGAGCCAGCCCCAGAGGGCTGTGAAAAACGCTATTACGGCGGCTATTGCCGCCTTGATTTCTGTTGCTTTATCAGGTGCATTCATTTTCTTGTTTCTCCTTGTATATTTTTATGTTTTCGCAAGTTAATCTATTACCTCATCCGCCGTCACCTCCTTTGCAGCAGTGCCGCCCATGTCAAGCCGCCGACCTCGCCGTCTGCGTCCAGCCCCGCGCCCGTCTGATACACCTTGACCGCCTTGACGGTCGCCTCATCCATCACGCCGGTAATGTCGCCGTCGTAGCAGCCCTCCGCGCGCAGAAGCAGTTGCACGGTGTTAACGGTGCTGTCCGTCATGCTGAGCTTGAGCAGCGGCAGCTTGACATCATACCAGTACGTCGGTGCAGTATTTGTGCCAATCGCGCTCGTGCCCGCACCGGTTGTAGTGTCCACGTCGCTGACGTCCATCATGCCATACTGCATGTACACCTCGTTGCCCTTTTGTGCGCGGGCAGATATGTTGTTGACGGCGGGGCGCTCGTACTCCGTGCATACGCGGCTAGCAGCGTCGTACACGCTCATGTTGGTTTTCAGCCACGCCCACAGCGCGGCGTTCTCCGTCTGCATTTCGTGGACAAGAAAATCAATCTGCCCGTTCTCGTCGGCAATGGACAGCCCCCGCGCCTTGAGATAGTCATACAGATTGTACTTGCGCGTGTAATACGTCCATTGCGCGTGCCCATACCCTACGCTGTCCCGCGCAAATTGGTCACGGCTTATGCGCCCGTCGTCCACGCGGGCGGTGTATTCCTCGTCCGTGAGGCTCGTCATGCCGTCCTGTGCGTTGTTGGCGCGCCCTGCGCCCTCGCACAGGAGATTGCCGACTATGCCGCACGCCGACGGCATAGTTATTCCTGCGTTGACCAGCTTTGCTAATACCACGGGTATATTCATCCCGTTACCTCCGTCCATCCGTACACTCCCGGCTCCCAAACGTTGCCGTCAATGTCGCTTGTCCACGTCTTGCCGTTGTGCTTGACCTTGTCGCCCTTGCTGTACGGGTTCGTGCTGTCCGGCTGCTCCCAATCGGGTATCTCGCCCGGCGTAGGTATCAGCACCTTTGCCCAAAGCGACGGCGCGTCCGTGGGCGTCCATGTCGATTGTGACGTGTGCGCCTGCAAGCACTTGTACAGCGCCCCGGCGTATTGTACCCTGTCCCCGGCTGTGTATGCTGTGCCGTCGCCGCTCCACGCCGGATATATCCCCGGCACTGTCGCCGCCTGTGCGTCGGTCAGCATGATACCGGCGTTGTCGATTGCGGTACGCAGCTTCTGTGCGTTCGTCAGATAACTCATGTGCTCTCCTCCGTTTCGTTGGTCACGCCGAGGACGGCAAGCGCGGCTTGCATATCCTGCTTCTCTTCATCACTGCTGCCTTGCTGTATCTCTGCGATTTTGGCAAGGATTGCGTTTTTCCTTTCTTCAATCGTCATGATGTCACCCCCAGCGCAGATTCTATTTCCGTCAATGCAGTTTCGTACTGCGCTATTTGCTCTCGCTCATACGCTCTCTGTGCCGCGTCCAGCTCGCTCCACGGCTTCCACGGTGCTATCATTTCTCCGGAGAAATCCGCGCCGTCCTCGCGTGTCCACGTCTGACCAGCGGGCACATAGCGGTAGCCCTCGATGTACTCTGTGCACTTGCCGTCAAATGCATCTGTCTCAATTGCGGTCAGCGTGCCGTCGTCTGTGACGTGGCATTTATAATTGTTGTCTATGTAGATTGTCATAATGCTGCCTCCATTCAGGGTTCAAGCCAAAGCTCTGTCACTACTGCGGACATTCTGATACAACCCTGATAAGCGTTGTTACAGGATTGTATTCCCAT
>CAVEPP010000002.1:0-13891 GCA_963617605.1 Alloprevotella sp.
CATTCCTTAGTACAAGTATTTTACCATACTTGTCTAACTAATGGGGTGCAGTTCAAAGGATCTTCCGGGCGGTTGGCGGTTTATTTCTTTTCCGGGATCTGCGAATGTCCGGCGTTGATGAGAAGCTCGTGCCGGATGTCCCAGAGGTGGTCGGAGAGGTCGACGTAGTACCCGTGCGGGTTTTCAAAGCGGCGCACCTCGGGCCAGAGCGTTTCGAGCTGCTCGGCGCAGCGCTTCCGAATGTCCTCGAGCGATGGGAGATCATAGACGAGCTCGCCCGCGCGGAACACGGGGACCACCATATTCTCGGCGCGGAAGTTGGTGAGCGTTTTGCGCTTCCACGTGTTTTCCGGATGGAAGATCGTGAGCGGCTGCGTGTCGTCCGGCGTCTCGTCGTACAGGCAGAGATAGTCCGCGAGCGCTTTGCCGTTCGTGCGGTCATAGAACCGGTAGAACTTCTTGAAATGCGGGATCGTGATCTTGGCGACATTCTCGCTCACCTTGATCTTCGGGACGATCTCGCCCGATTCGCGCTCGACGGCGACGAGCTTGTATACGCCGCCGAACACCGGCTCGCTCTTGGCGGTGATGAGCCGCTCGCCGACGCCGAAGGAGTCGATGCACGCGCCCTGCAGCAGCAGGTCCTGGATAATATATTCGTCGAGCGAGTTGGAGCAGGTGATGAAGCAGCTCTCCCAGCCCGCCTCGTCGAGCATGCGGCGGGCCTCCTTCGTAAGATAGGCCATATCGCCGGAGTCGAGCCGGATGCCGCATTTGGTGATGCCCATCGGCTTCAATACGTCGTTAAAGGCGCGGATGGCGTTGGGGATGCCGGAATGGAGCGTGTTGTAGGTATCTACGAGCAGCACCGCGTTCGTCGGGTAGCTCTCGCAGTAGGTGCGGAAGGCCTCATACTCGGAATCGAACATCTGCACCCAGGAGTGGGCCATCGTGCCGAGAGCGGGGACGCCGTAGAGCTGGTCGGAGATCGTGCAGGCGGTGCCGGAGCAGCCCGCGATATACGCCGCGCGTGCGCCGAGGATCGCCGCGTCCGCTCCCTGCGCCCGGCGGGAACCGAACTCCATCACCGCGCGGCCCCGCGCGGCGCGGACGATGCGGCTCGCCTTCGTCGCGATGAGCGACTGGTGGTTCACCGCGAGCAGGAGATACGTCTCCACGAGCTGCGCCTCGATCGCGGGGGCGCGCACCGTGATGAGCGGCTCGCGCGGGAAGACCGGCGTTCCCTCCGGCACGGCCCAGATGTCGCCGGTGAACCGGAAACCGCGGAGATACTGCAGAAACTCCTCGCAGAAGATGTTCCGCGAGCGGAGATACTCGATATCCTCGTCGGAAAAGTGGAGATTGGTGATATATTCCACGACCTGCTCCAGACCCGCGGCGATGGCGAAGCCGCCGCCGTCCGGCACCTGCCGGAAGAAGAGATCAAAATAGGTGATGCGGTCCTTATATCCGTTGCGGAAGTAGCCGTTGCCCATCGTCAGCTCGTAAAAATCGCAGAGCATCGAAAGGTTCTGGTCGCTGCGAACGTTCATGGCAAAATGTCCTCCTGCCGATAGTTTCTCCATAATTATACACGCCCGCCGCGTTTTTGCAAGGCGATTGACACGGGCGCGGAAAAATATTATTCTATAGTATGTGAAACTATAGATACAGGCAGGAAACTATGGAAAACGCGCCGGAAAAAGAGAATACGACGTTTCCCCGGCTGTATGCCGGCGCGCCTCCGGCGGATGGCGGACGGCGCATCGTTTTCGCGCCGTGGGCAAAGCTCGAACCGGCGGAGGGACACGCGGACGCATCCGCCATAGCCGCCGTGCGCGAAGAACTGATGCGCTGCATCGCCCGCGGCGGGCAGCCGGTGCTGTGCCTGTACGCCGGGGAGGATCCGGCGTGGTTCACGGCGAAGGGCGGCTGGCTTGCCGAGGACAATCTCCGATGCTTTCTGCGCTACGCCGGGCGCGCGGCGCGCGCGTTCGGCCATCTGACGGACGAATATATCACGTTCTTTGAGCCGAACGAGCTCGTTTGGAAAAAGAGCGCCAACCGCAATCTCAATCTGCGCTTCAAAATGCTCTCGCACATGGCGTGCGCCCACGTGCGCGCCGTGAAACTCGTGCGCGACACGCGCGCGCAGCGCCAGCTTCCGGAGACGCGCATCGGCTTTGTGCTGCGGATGTACCCGGCGATCGACCTCCGGCGGGGGCTGCTGCGCGGGGACAATGCCGCGACCGCCTCGGCGTATGAGATGCTGCCGCTGCTCGCCATGGCGCGGGGCGATTTTCTCCCGCCGCTGCGCAATACGCTCCGCATCCGGCCCGGAAACTGGGCGGATTTCATCGCCGTATCCGGCGGCGGGGACGGGGAGAAGCGGCGCTACTGCTGCCATGCCGCCGCCACGCTCACGGAAGCGGAGATCTGGGAGACCATAGACAACCGGGAGGACGCATAAAACGGATACGAAAAACTTTCTGCCCGTCTCGCGCGGGGATATGCTCGCGCGCGGCTGGGACTGGTACGATATACTGCTCGTAACGGGCGACGCTTACGTCGATCACCCGTCGTTCGGCGCGGCCGTCATCGGGCGGCTGCTCGAAGATGCGGGTTACCGCGTGGCGGTGCTCGCGCAGCCCGCGTGGCACGACGCCTCCGCGTTTGAAGCGATGGGGCGGCCCGAACTCGGCGTTTTCATCGGCGCAGGCAATCTCGACAGCATGGTCGCGCACTATACGGCGGCGAAAAAGCGCCGCAGCGAGGATTTCTATTCCCCGGGCCGGAAAGCCGGGCTGCGGCCCGACCGCGCCTGCACCGTGTACGCCAACCGCGCGCGGCAGGCGTTTCCCGGCATCCCCGTCCTGCTCGGCGGGATGGAGGCATCGCTGCGCCGGTTTGCGCATTACGATTACTGGGACGGCAAGGTCCGCCGGAGCGTCATTTTCGACGCGCGCGCGGATATCCTCGTCTACGGCATGGGCGAGAGCGCGACGCTCGAAGCCGCCGACCGTCTGCGCGACGGCAAGCCCCTGCGCGGCATCCGCGGCACGGCGGTCATCGCCGATAAGGCCCCGGATGGCGCGCTGATCCTGCCCACGTTTGAAGAGGTGCGCGAGGATAAGCGGCAGTATGCGCTCGCCACGCGCGCGGAATACGCCGAGCACGACCCCATCCGGGGGAAAACGCTTGCGCAGGCGCACGGGGATAAATTCCTCGTCGTCTATCCGCCGGCCATGCCGCTCAAAACGGAAGAGCTCGACGCGGTCGCGGCGCTTCCCTATACGCGCGAGCCGCACCCGATGTACGAGCCCCTCGGCGGCGTTCCGGCCATCGAGGAGGTGCGCTTTTCCGTCATCCACAACCGCGGATGCTTCGGCGGGTGCAACTTCTGCTCGCTCGCGTTCCACCAGGGGCGGATGGTCACGTCCCGCAGCCACGAATCTGTCATCCGCGAGGTGGAGGCGATGACGCATCATCCGCTCTGGAAGGGCTATGTCTCCGATGTCGGCGGCCCGACGGCAAATTTCCGCGGCCCCAGCTGCAAAAAGCAGCTCAAAGACGGCATGTGCCCCTTAAAGCACTGCCTTGCCCCGACGCCGTGCAGAAATCTCGTCGCCGACCACCGCGATTATCTCGCGCTGCTGCGGAAGCTGCGCGCCATTCCGGGCGTCAAGAAGGTGTTCGTGCGCTCCGGCGTGCGGTTTGACTATGTCCTCTGCGACAAGAACAGCCCGTTCCTCTCGGAGCTCGTGCAGAACCACATCTCCGGCCAGCTCAAGGTGGCGCCGGAGCACTGCGTCGATACGGTGCTCGGCTATATGGGCAAGCCGCCGGTGGCGGTGTACGAGCGGTTTCTCGATAAATACCATGCGCTCAACGCGCGCTACGGCAAGGCGCAGTTCGTCGTGCCGTACCTCATGTCCTCGCACCCGGGCAGCCGGATGGAGGACGCGGTGGCGCTCGCGCTGTATTTAAAAGCGCACAACGCCCGCCCCGAGCAGGTGCAGGATTTTTATCCCACGCCCGGTACGATCAGCACCTGCATGTACCACACGGGCATCGACCCCATCACGATGAAGGATGTGTACGTCCCGACGGACGCGCACGAAAAGGCGATGCAGCGTGCGCTTTTGCAGTATACCGACCCCCAAAACGCCCGGCTCGTGCGCGAAGCGCTCGTCTTTGCCGGACGCGAGGATCTGATCGGTTACGGCGGAAAATGCCTCGTGCGCCCGGCGAAGGGCGAAGCGCCGTCTGCCCCCGGCGAAGGAAAGGAAAAGAATCATGGAAACAAAGAACATCCTCCTGTTCGTATATCTGCTCGGAATGAACGCGGCGGCGTACATCCTCATGGCGGTGGACAAGACAAACGCCATGCGAAAGGCGCGGCGTATTCCGGAAGCGGTGCTGCTTCTGATCGCGGCGCTCGGCGGAAGTCTGGGCGAGTGGCTCGGCATGGCAAGCCTGCATCACAAGACAAAGCATAAAAAGTTTCTGATCCTCGTGCCGCTCTTCCTGCTCGTCCATATCGCGCTCGGCACGTGGCTGCTCTTTTTCCGGGGATAAGAGAATATGTCGAAAATTGTCGAAATTACGGATTTCTCTTCCCCGGCGCTGGACGTTTACGCCCGGCTGACGGAAAACCAGCTTATTAACCGCGCCGACCCCGCAAACGCGATGTTCATCGCCGAGAGCCCGCTCGTCATCGGCCGGGCGCTCGACGCCGGGTATAAGCCGGTGTCGGTGCTCATGGAGGCGCGGCACGTCAATGGCGCGGGCGCGGAAATTCTCTCGCGCCTCGGCGCGGAGGTGCCGGTGTTTACCGCCTCCGACAGCGTGCTTGTGAATCTTACGGGATTTCACTTAACGCGCGGCATGCTCTGCTGCATGCGCCGCCGGGCGCTGCCGCCGGTGGAAACGCTCTGCCGGGACGCAAAGCGCGTCGCGGTGCTCGAAAACGTGATGAACCCGACGAACATCGGCGCGATTTTCCGCAGCGCGGCGGCGCTCGGCATGGACGCCGTGCTGCTCACCGAGGCCGGGAGCGACCCGCTGTACCGCCGCGCCGCGCGCGTGAGCATGGGGACGGTCTTTCAGGTGCCGTGGACGTATCTCCCGGCGGAGGAGAGCTGGCAGGACACGCTGCACGCGCTCGGTTTTGCGACCGCCGCGCTCGCGCTCCGGGAGGACAGTCTGAGCATCGCCGATCCGCGCCTTACAAAGATCGAAAAGCTCGCGCTCTGTCTCGGCACGGAGGGCGACGGGCTTGCGGACGATACCATTGCCAACTGTGACTACACCGTGCGCATCCCGATGTCGCACGGCGTGGACAGCCTGAATGTGGCCGCGGCGAGCGCGGTCGCCTTTTACCAGCTCGGCACGCTCTCCCGCGAAACGGAAAAACTCCATGAATAAATGCGCAAGGATGCTCACTGCGGCGCTGCTTGCGCTTGCACTCATGCTGCCCGGCGCTGCTGCGGCGGCGGACGATACGCCGCCGGTGCGCATCTCCGAGATGATGTATAAAAACCACGCGACGCTCCAGGACGCCGACGGCGATTTTTCCGACTGGTTCGAGCTGGAAAACACATCGAGCCGCACTGTCCGGCTCAAGGGCTGGAGTGTGTCCGACGGCAAGACCGTCTGGGACTTTCCCGCGGACGCGGCGATACCGCGCGGAGGGCTGCGCGTCGTTTTTGCCTCGCGCAAGGATAAGACCGCGCCCGGGGACGAGCTGCACACGTCGTTCGCCCTCGGCGAAGGGGAAACGCTCTATCTCATCGCGCCGGGCGGCTCGATCGCCGACCGGCTCATGTGCGATCCGGAACTGCCTGCCGGCCACGTGCTGCGCCGGGAGAAAAACGGGGAGACCGCCGAAAGCGTCTGGGCGACGCCGGGCTATCCGAACACCGCCGCGGGGTACGCAGCGTTCTGCGAGAGCCGCGTCACGGAAAGCCCGCTCGTGATCTATGAAGCGGCGGTCTATAACGATTCACTGCTCCTCGAGGGCGAGTATTACGACTGGGTCGAGATAAAAAACGTATCGAAAGAGAGCGTGAAGCTTTCCGACTACTGCCTTTCGGACGACCGGAAGGCGCTGGAAAAATGGACGCTCCCGAACCGGACGCTCGGGAAGGGACAGACGATCCTCATCTACTGTACCGGCGAAGAGAACTCCGCCGGCGGCACGGGCGTCCGGGCGCCCTTCGCGCTCAACGCTTCAAGCGAAACGCTCTATCTTACGAAGCGCGGCGAGAGCGCCGCGGCGGACTATGTATGGCTGCACGACATTCCCTACGGACGCAGCATGGGCCGCGTGGACGGGGAAAACGGCTTTTTCTATCTATGGAAGCAGACGCCGTGCGGACCAAACACGGCAGAGGCTTACCGCTACATCTCCGAGGCGCCCACGGCCAACAGTGCCGGCGGCATATATGAAGCGGGGCAGACGGTGTGCGTGAAGCTCGCCGCGGCGGGCGATATCTTCTATACGACCGATGGCTCCGCGCCCACGGCGAAGAGCACGCCGTATACCGGCCCGGTCACCGTGGATAAGACGACCGTCCTGCGCGCCGCCGCCATCGAGGAGGGAGGCGCGCCGTCCGCGGCGCTCACGCTCGGCTTCTTTATCGGCGAAGGGCACACGCTCCCGGTGCTGAGCCTTGCGACCGACTCGCCCCGGCTCTTTTCGGAGACCTATGAGGGCAGCGTGAAGGACCGGGAATGTGCGGCCAATCTCTCGCTCTACGCGCCGGAGGGCGGCTTTTCGATCGACTGCGGCGCAAAGCTCAAGGGACGGAGCAGCGTGTTTGCGCCGAAAAAGAGTCTCGGCGTTTCGTTCCGCAGCTGTTACGGCGCGGAGACGCTCTCCTATGATATCTTCGGCGAAGGCCCGGCGGAGTTTTCCGAGCTTTCCATCCGCGCCGGGCAGGACTACACGGCCACCGTGTTCCGCAGCGAGCTCATGCAGGAGCTGTGCGCGGAGCTCGGCACCGTGCCGACGCAGCGCAGCCGCTGGTGTGTGCTGTACATCAACGGCGAATACTGGGGCATCTACTGCCTGAAGGACGATCTTACGCGGCAGTATTACGCCGCGCTCACCGGCACGGCGAAGGAGGATGTAACGATGCTCCCGTCCCCGGCAGCGGAGAACACGGCGGTGTATACCGAGGCGCTCGGCGTGTGGAAGGACACCTCGCTCACGTGCGGCGAGGCATACGAACGCTTCTGCGCGGCCATGGATGTGGACTGTCTCATCGACTGGGTGCTGCTGGAAGGCTACTGCGCCAATGTGGACATCAAGAGCAACCTCCGTTATTTCCGCACCGGCGATGGGCCGTGGCAGATCGCCTTTTACGATCTCGACTGGGCGTTCCAGTCGAGAGAAAATTGCTTTTTCAACGTCCTCGGCGCGGCGCAGAAGGCGCAGATCGCCGCGCCGGTCCGCTGGCTCGCCGGCATCGAGGATTTCCGAAACCGCCTTCTCACGCGGTACGCCGAGCTGACCGAAACGACGCTCTCGGACGAGCATGTCACGGAAAAGATCGAAGAATACCGCGCGCTGCTCGCGCCGGAAATGGCGCGCGAACGGGCGCGCTGGGGCAGCAGCGTGAAAGAGTGGGAGAAGCAGGTGGACGCGCTGCGCGACAACATCGCCGGCGGGTATGCAGAGTACAGCGTCCGGAATCTTTGCGCCGTTCTCGGCGTGACTGCGGCGGAGCGCCTGGCGTATTTCGGCTTCTGACCGCCGCAGGTCCGGGACCTTTATACATTATCATGCAGGGGGAAAGCCAATGTACCATTTGATTGCGCTGCTGATCGGCTTTGCCGTCGATCTTCTGCTCGGCGACCCGCACAGCATCCCGCACCCGGTCGTCTGGATCGGAAAACTGATCACGGCGGTCGAAAAGCTCGTGCGCCGTATCTTTCCCAAAACTGTCCGCGGCGAGAACGTCGCCGGGGGCGTGCTGTGGATTATTGTAGCGGGAATTTCAGCAGCCGTTCCGGCGCTGCTTTTGTATGCGGCCTATCACCTCCATCCGGCGGCGGGGCTTGTGCTGGAGAGCGTTATGTGCTGGCAGATTCTTGCGACGAAGTCCCTCCGCGACGAGAGCATGAAGGTCTATGCTGCCCTGAAGGAGGGCGTGCCCGAGGAGTACCGCCGCGCCGTTTCGATGATCGTCGGGCGGGATACCGCCGAGTTGGATGATAAAGCCGTTGCCCGTGCCGCCGTGGAGACCGTGGCGGAGAACGCCTCGGACGGCGTCATTGCGCCGATGCTCTTTCTCGCGCTCGGCGGCGCGCCGCTCGGCTTTTTCTACAAGGCCGCCAACACCATGGACTCCATGCTCGGCTATGTGGAGATGCCGTATAAGAACATCGGCCTTGTCCCTGCGAAAATGGACGATGTGCTGAACTATATCCCCGCGCGTCTCTCGGCGCTTTTGATGCTTGCGGCGGGCGCGCTGCTTGGCATGGACGTGAAAAACGGCTGGAGGATATGGAGGCGCGATCGCCGCAATCACGCGAGTCCCAACTCCGCGCAGACGGAGTCCGTGTGCGCGGGGCTGCTCGGCGTGCGTCTCGCGGGCGACGCTTATTACCACGGCGTGCTGCACAAAAAGCCGTACATCGGCGATGCGCGGCGCGAGATCGAATACGAGGACATTCCCCGCGCCGGACGGCTGCTCTACGCTGCGGCGGGCTTGTCGCTCTTCCTGTCTGTGGGAATAAAATTTCTTTTGATGAGGTGAGATCATGCTGTACGACACGAAAAACCCTCATGGCGGAGACATTTACGCCGGGAACATCCGGCTCGACTTCTCCGCCAACATCAACCCGCTCGGTACGCCGGAGAGCGTGCGCGAGGCAATTTCCCGCGCGCTGCCGGATCTGGACCGCTACCCCGACCCATACTGCCGCGCGCTCCGCGCCGCGATCGCCGAAGCCGAGGGCGTGCCGGAGGAGTATGTTATCTGCGGAAACGGTGCGTCGGAGCTGATTTATACCTTTGCCGACGCCTTTCGCCCGGGCTCCGCGGCGGAGCTCGCGCCGACGTTTTCGGAATACGCGGGAGCGGTCACGCGCCGGGGCTGCCCCATGGCGCGCTATACGCTTTCGGAGGAGAAGGACTTCGCGCCCGACGCCGGGATCCTCGATTTCCTCCGCGAGACGAAACCGGCGGTGTTCTTCCTCTGCAATCCGAACAACCCCACCGGGCGGCTTGCCGCGCCGGAGCTGCTCGAGAAGATCCTCGCCGTGTGCAGCGAGCAGGATACGTTCGTTTTCGCGGACGAGTGCTTTCTGGATCTCACGTCCGGCGGCAGGAGCCTGAAGCCGTTTCTCTCGCGGTATCCGCAGCTCTTCCTTCTCAAGGCGTTCACGAAAAGCTGCGGCATGGCGGGCGTCCGGCTCGGCTACGGACTGTGCGCCGACGCGGACGTGCTGCGCGATATGTCCGCCGCCGCACCGCCGTGGAATGTTTCCTCGCTTGCGCAGGCGGCGGGCGTCGCGGCGCTGCAGGAGACGGAGTTTCTCGAAAAGACCCGCGTGCTCGTGCAGAAGGAACGCGCCTGGCTCGCGGAAGAGCTTGCCGCGCTCGGTTATCGCGTCATTCCCTCGGACGCCAATTATCTGCTGTTCCGCGCCGCGCCCGGTCTGGACGGCGCGCTGCGCGAAAAGGACATTCTGATCCGGA
This sequence comes from Alloprevotella sp., assembly GCA_963617605.1. Classification (GTDB taxonomy): domain Bacteria; phylum Bacillota; class Clostridia; order Oscillospirales; family Oscillospiraceae; genus Apopatocola. The sequence goes on from CAVEPP010000002.1 coordinate 9,710, forward strand.
ACTGCGAAAACTACCGGGGGCTTTCCTCCGGCTGGTACCGCATTGCCGTGCGCACGCATGAGGAAAACGAAGTCCTCGTCCGGATGCTTCGGGAGATCGGATAATGGCGAAAAACATTATGATCCAGGGCACGATGTCCAACGCGGGCAAGAGCATCCTCTGCGCCGGGCTGTGCCGCATTTTCCGGCAGGACGGTTATCGTGTCGCACCGTTCAAAAGCCAGAATATGGCGCTCAACTCCTTCATCACAGCCACGGGCGGCGAGATGGGCCGGGCGCAGGTCGTGCAGGCGGAGGCGGCGGGCATCGCGCCGGACGTGCGCATGAACCCCATCCTTCTAAAGCCGACGACCGACGTCGGCAGCCAGGTGATCGTCAACGGCATCGTGCAGGGCAACATGGATGCGATGGAGTATTACCGCCGCAAGCGCGAATATATCCCCGCGGTGATGGAGGCCTACAACTCGCTCGCCGCGGAGTACGACGTCATCGTCATCGAGGGCGCGGGCAGCCCCGCGGAGATCAACCTCCGGCAGGAGGACATTGTGAACATGGGCCTTGCGAAGCTCGTGGATGCGCCGGTGCTCCTCGTCGGCGACATTGACCGCGGCGGTGTGTTCGCGCAGCTCTACGGTACCGTGGCGCTGCTCGAGCCGGACGAGCGTGCACGTATCCGCGGCACGATCGTCAACAAATTCCGCGGCGACAGGAAAATTCTCGAGCCCGGCCTCAAAACGCTTGAAGAGCTGTGCGGCGTGCCGGTGGCGGGTGTTGTGCCGTATGTGCATCTCGATATCGACGATGAGGACAGCCTCTCGACGCGCTTTGCGCGCGGCGGTGAACGCCGGACGGTTGATATTGCCGTCATCCGGCTGCCGCGTATCTCGAATTTCACGGACGTGAGCCCGCTGGAACGGTATGAGAATGTATCCGTGCGTTACATTGAGCGCGCCGGCGAGCTGGGAGAGCCCGATATGATCGTCCTGCCCGGCACGAAGAGCACGATCGCCGATCTCAAATGGCTGCGCGAGAGCGGGTTGGAAGCGGCGATCTTGAAGGCGGCGGATTCCGGAACGCTCGTTTTCGGCATCTGCGGCGGATACCAGATGCTTGGCCGGAGTGTGTCCGATCCCGAAAAGGTCGAGGCCGCGGGCATCACAGACATCGCCGGTATGGGCCTTCTGGATATGGATACCATTTTTCGGGGCGAAAAGGTGCAGACGCAGACACGCGGTACGTTCTCCGGTATAGAAGGCGAACTCGACTGCCTGAACGGGTTTTCCTATGAAGGGTATGAGATCCATATGGGACGCAGCCGGGCGGTGCGCAGCGTTGTCACCGGCGGCGGGAACGTGTACGGCAGCTATGTCCACGGCATCTTCGACGCCCCCGGTGTAGCCGACGCCGTGCTCGGCGCGCTCTGCCGGAAAAAGGGATTGAGCACCGATATCCTTGGCAGCTTTGACCCCGCGGCGTACCGCGAAGAGCAGTACGACAAGCTCGCAAGGGTCGTCCGCGAGGGACTGGATATGGAGCTCGTGTACCGTATCCTTGACCGCCGGGACGGATTTCTCCGATAGTTTCCGAATTTTGTAAGAAAATGCCTCTCCCCGCCATGTGCAGGGAGAGGCATTTTGCGTATCGGTTGTTATTGAAGGTCGGGGTTGGAGACCTCGGTATAGTCCGGCGTGGAGGTGGGGGCAGGGGTTAGGGTAGGAGTAGGAGCCGCTGTTGCGGGAGCAGTCGGCGCCGCGGGATCGGCGGGGGCGGGAGTATCCGCCGTTTCACGCAGCAGCTCACCCGCGGCCCAGCCGTAGCGGCCGTCGGCGGTGCGCAGGAGCACCCAGCCGTTCTGCTTGGCGAGCAGCTCCACCGTATCACCCATGTTGAGCGCCATGTTCTCGCCCCAGTCCATGCCGGGACCGTAGTGCACGGCGAGCATATACGGGATGACGGCGGCGCTCTTCGCCTCATCATACCAGAACTCGTCCGCCGGACGGTAAACGTAGCCGAGCATTTCGTCCGTGACCGTGTCGCGCAGAAGCGGCGCGGGCGTGGGCGTCGGTTCCGGGGTCGGCTCGGGCGTGGCGGTGGGCTCTGGCGTCGGCTCCGGCTCCGGGGTGGGCGTCGGCGTTTCGACCGGCTCCGGCGTCGGCGCGTCGGTCGGCGCGGCCAACTGGGAACGGAGATCGTCGAGCTGCTGCCGCGCCGCCGTCAGCTCCTGCGAGAGCGTTTCGGCGCGGGTGTTCGCGCTTTGCAGTCGGGTAAAGAGCAGCCCAATGATGACGGCAAACAGAAGAAGAAGCACGACAAGCGCGATCAGAAACGGCTTGAGCGGGTTGCGGAAGGTTTCCTCCGGGTAATCGTCTTCGTATTCCTGATAATCTCGGGGCATGGAATAGCCTCCTTATCACTCACGGGAAATTCATGCTATTCTATCAGACTTTACTGAAACGGTCAAGTTCTGACGACAAATGCCGGAAATTGGCAGATAAAACGGCCCTCCCACCGTAAAGGCGGGAGAGCCGTAAAAGGGGGTAAGGTTATTTGCGCAGCGTAACGGTAAATTCGTCGTCGCCGTTATCGGCGGCGGTTACGGTATAGCCCTGACTTTCGCCGAAGCGCGTGACGTTTTCCACGGCGCACTTGTTATCGACGAGGACCTCCAGCTCGCTGGGGGCATCCGCCTTGATCGCCTTCTGCGCCATGATGACCGGCTGGGGGCAGGCAAAGCCTCTCGCGTCAACGGTTTTCATGGGCTTATTCCTCCGCCTTCTTCGTGAAGAGCAGGGAGATCACGAGTACCACGACGAAGCCGACGATCACCGCGATCTTGCCGTTGCCGGTCGGGCCGTCGGCAGAGGAGGCGAGCTTCAGGTTGTGGCAGAACGCCGCGCCGCACATCATGCCGAGAACGGTAATGGCGCTGTCGCTCTCGCCCTGGCCGGCGAGAATGAGCTGACGCAGCGGGCAGCCGCCGAGCAGGACGCAGCCCCAGCCCATAAGGGCGGTGCCGAGGAAGTTCCAGAGACCGTCGTTGTGCGCAACGGGCTGGCCGGTGAAGCCGGGGTTGAACTTGCCGAGAATGAGGTTGCCGACGAGCACCGTGAGAATGATCGTCACGAAGCCGGCAACGAGACCGAAGTCCTTGAACATGACGGCGTTGCGGATGCCGCCGACCATGCACATACGGCTGCGCTGGCACAGAGCGCCGACAACGAGACCCGCGACGAGCGCGAGACCCCACGCGGCATGCATGCTGCCGGGACCTTTTTCGGAGAACTTGAAGAGCGCTGGGGCGGCGAGCCACAGCACGAACAGCAGCACATAAACGACCGGGAAGGCAGCGCCTTCGGCGAGCGTCTGATTATAGCTGCGGCCGAGCGTGAAGCCCTTCTTGAGGAAGACAACGCCCACAAGAATGCCCACGATGAAGCCGACGAGACCGACCAGAGCGTTCCAGTCGCCGCCGCCGATACGGATGACCATACGCAGCGGGCAGCCGAGGAACATCAGCGCACCGATCATAACGAACACGCCGAGAATGAAGCGGATCATCGGGGAAGAACCGCCGCGGCCCTTGAATTCCTTCGCCGCGACCGCCGCAATGAGCGAGCCGAGCAGGATGCCGACAATCTCCGGACGGAAGTACTGCACGACCTCAGCGCCGTGCAGACCGAGAGCGCCGGTCGTGTCGCGCAGGAAGCAGGCGATGCAGAAGCCCATGTTGCCGGGGTTGCCGTGCGCGCCCAGGACGAGCGCCGCGATGCCGATCACAAGCCCGGTGACGAGGATCAGCCAGTTGTTTTTCAGCCAGTTGTTTTTCACAATTTTTCCCTCTCTCTTTCAAAACTGTGGATCTAACGACTTCATTATACGGCGCTTCGCCGGAAAATGCCAACCGGTAAATCGGATAATACAAACAATTCTATTGGGAAAACAGATGAAACGCCCTGTCAGCGAAGCGTCCGGCGGTCGAGCAGAAAGTCGATGAACGCGCGCGCGGACTTTGTCGGGCGGCGGTCGCGGGAGCGGATCATGTAGATCTCGCGCTCGTTGTTTTTCCCGACGAGCGGGAAGGACAAAAGCTCCTTCGTCGCGCCCGCGGCAAGGCCGGATACGACGGCGCACCCGAGCCCGCACGCCACGGCGCGCAGCACGGCCTCGCTGTTGTCGATGCGGG
>CAVEPP010000002.1:13921-24927 GCA_963617605.1 Alloprevotella sp.
GGGCAACAATGTTCAGCGCGCCGGAATCGATGCCGTTTTCGGTGAAGAATCTCTGCCCGGCGAGCTGCGTGCCGGAGCCGCCCTCGCGGAAAATGAGAGGCTCGCCGAGCAGCGCGTTGCCCGATTCTCCGGCGTCGAACATGGCGCGGTAGCGCGGCGTGTCCGGCGTGACGAGCACGAGCGGGTCGGTGGCGATGCAGTCGTAGGTAAGCTCGCGCGCGTTCATCACCGCGCCGACAAAGCCGATGTGCGTCTCGCCCTGCAATACGGCGGTGTGGACGGAGGCGCTGTCGCCGCTGTGGAGCAGAAAGCGGAAATCCGGGTTTTCCCGGTGAAATTCGCTGATGAGCTGCGGGAGGATGTACTGCATCGGGATGGACGACGCCGCGAGCGAAACCTCGCGGGAGGTCTGCTCCTCCAACTCGCGCGTGAGCTCGGTGCAGCTTTGGAGAATGGTGTGCGCGTGGTCGTATACGCGCCGCCCCTCCTCGGTGAGCGTGATGCGGCGCTTACCGGAGCGGACGAGCAGCGGCACGCCGATGTCCTTTTCGAGCGAGAGGATGTGGCCGCTCACAGTGGACTGCGCCAGATAGAGCGCCTCTGCCGCGGCGGTGAAGCTGCCGCGCTCGACCACGGCGCAGAAGGCTTCGAGCTGCTTGAGATTCAGTGTCTGCATGGCGAGCCTCCTCTCAAAGCTCGCGCAGGTATATGCCTGCGATCTCGGGAAGGCCCGGTTCGTTTTCGATGCGCTCGCGCGCCTCCGGCGGCGCTGCCCAGGCGATGCCGCAGTCGGCGGTGATGCTCCGCGGCGCGGGGATGAGCCGGCCCGGAATGTTTCGCTCCTGGCAGAGCTTTTCCGTCGCCATTGCGGCGGCGGTCGTGTGGAATGTGAAGATCACATATTCTTTCTTTTCGCGTACTCTCATAGGGCAATATCGCGGACGGCGTCCGCCGCCTGCTCCGCTTCCTCCATCGTATTGAACCAGCCGAACGAAAAGCGCACCGCACCCTGCGAGACGGTACCAAGCGCCTCATGCATCCGCGGCGCGCAGTGCGCGCCGGAGCGCACGGCGATGCCGTAATCGTCGGAAAGTATCTCCGCCACCTCGCCGGAATCCATGTCGCCGATGTTCAGCGTGACGATCGGCGCGCGATCGCTCGTAAAGTCGCCATATACCGTGACATCCGGCAGGGCGGATACCTTATTATAAAATGCGCTCATAAGCGCAGTCTCATGCGCGTGGATGGCGGCGGGGGTGACTTCGTTCAGAAAATCCACCGCCGCGGACAGCCCCGCGATGCCGTGGCCGTTGAGCGTGCCGCTCTCGAGCCGCGTCGGGTATTCCTCCGGCTGTTCGCGCCGGTAGGACTGCACGCCCGTGCCGCCGGTCTTGAGCGGACGGATCTCTACGCCGGGCGCGGCGACGAGCCCGCCGGTACCCTGCGGCCCCATCATGCCCTTGTGCCCGGTGAAGCAGAGAACGGAAATGCCGTCGCGCTGCGCGTTGAGATCAAAGCTGCCCGCCGTCTGCGAGGCGTCAAGGATGAACAGAAGGCCGTGCTCGCGCGCGAAAGCGCCGATGCGGGATACGTCCAGCGCGTTGCCGGTGAGATTGGAGGCGTGCGTGCAGACAATCGCGCGGGTATTCGGCCGCAGCGCGCGGGGGAGATCGGCGTAATCGATGCAGCCGCGTGCGTCGGCGCGCAGGAATGTGACCTCCACGCCCTCTTTTTCCAGCCGGTAGAGCGGGCGCAGCACGCTGTTGTGCTCCAAGTCGGTCGATATCACATGGTCGCCGGGACGGAGAAGCCCGAAAATGGCGGTGTTGAGCGCCTCGGTTGAATTCTGCGTGAAGCACACGCGCGACGGGTCCGCCCCGCCGAAAAAGGCGCAGAGCTTTTCGCGCGCACCGTATACGACGCGCGCGGCGGAAAGCGCGCTCTCGCTCGCGCCGCGGCCGACGTTGCCCAGCGAGCACAGCGCCTCGCTCACCGCGCGCACCACGCACTCCGGCCGGCGGAGCGATGTGGCGGCGTTGTCGAGATAGATCATAAAAAACTCCCTCCCGGAGATATTATCCCCAAGAGGGTAGCACGTTTGCCTTATTTCGTCAAGAAATCCGATGGTAACATCGGAATTAAGAATGATCTTTCGCTTCCAGAAACGCGGCGTGCAGACAGCGGAGCGTTTCGAGGCTCTGCTCCTCCGGAACATGCACGGTGAGACGCCCGTCGGTGAGCAGCGCGGCGTCCGGGGAGAGCCCCGCCTCCCGCAGCGCCGCGACAGCGCGTTCCGGGAGAGAATCGAACGTGTGCAGATGCGTGCCGACGAGCGAGACGAGCGCGCCCGAGCGCGTCACAGCGGTGAGACGGCCCTCGTTCTCCGGCAGCGGCAGTGGCCGGATGACGGTGCCGGGCGCGGGGACGAGACTGGAGAGCACCGTGAGCGGCACGCCGAAGCGCAGAGCGAGCGCCGCACTGCGCTCGTGCAGCACCTGCGAGCCGAGCGAGGCGAGCCGGAGCATTTCCTCGCTGTCCACGGCGTTCAGCCGCCGCGCCTCCGGGATGAGCCGGGGATCGGCGGAGAATACGCCCTCCACATCGGTATAGATGCGGCACTCGTCCGCGCGCAGCGCCGCCGCTGCTGCCACGGCGGTCGTGTCCGAGCCGCCGCGCCCGAGCGTCGTGATGTCGTTTCCGGGACTCACGCCCTGGAACCCGGCGATGAGAACGACCTTCCCCTCGCCCAGCTCGCGGCGCACGCGCTCCATCGAGAGACGGCGGATGTGCGCATCGCCATATGTCTCGTCCGTGCCGACGCCCGCCTGCCAGCCGGTGAGCGACACGGCGGGAACGCCCATTTCCTCGAGCGTCATCGCCATGAGCGCGACGCTTGCCTGCTCGCCGGTGGCGAGCAGCATGTCGAGCTCGCGCTTCGACGGGTTGGGGCTGTAGTGCGCGGCGGTAGACAAGAGCGCGTCCGTTGTTTTCCCCTGCGCCGAGAGCACCGCCGCGACGGAGTGCCCGGCGCGCACCGTGTCGGCGATGAGGCGTGCCGCGCAGCGGACGCGCTCGACCCCGGCGAGCGAGCTTCCGCCGAATTTTTCCACGATCAGCATATAGATAAAACCTCCGGAATGGCAAAATGGGATTTGACACTCCATTGTATTCCGCTGCGCTGAACGTGGGCACAAAGAAAAAAGGACAGGCTTTCGGCAGAAAGCCTGTCCTTTTTGTTTGCGGTTAAAGGGTAGTTTGTCAGCCTTCCGGATATACGTAGGAGGCAAGCTGCTCCACGATGTCGAGCATATTGAAATGGCCGTTGTACATGGTGTTAAACGGAATTTCCTTCTCGACAACGTAAACGCGGCCTTCCTGCGCGGCGCGCAGCACGGAGATTTCCGGCATGGCGAGGAACTCGTCCACGGTCATATCCTTGTCGCCGTCCTGCACGATGGAGATGAGAACAACGTCCGGATCGAGCTGCGTGATGCCTTCGGCGGAGATGTCGTATACACCTTCTTCGTCATACGTCGTTGCGCCCATGTACTTGAGGATCGCGTTGACCATAGCGCTGGAGGGATATTTGACCCAGCTGGCCGTGCCGCCGTAGGTGTTGTAGGCGATCGAAAGAACCGAAGGCGCGCTCTCGCCGGCGTAAGCGGTGATAGCGGCGGACTGCTCGTCCACGTAAGCATTCACGGCGTCCTGAATATCAAAGATGCGGCCGAACGCGCGGATGGAGTCAAAGTATTCGTCCATCGTCACAGTGCCCTTGCCGGAGGCGTTGCAGGTGACCTCGAAGAGCTTGATGCCAAGCTCGTTGTAGGATTCCGGCGTGGGATAGGTCTCTTTCAGAGAGCTGAAGAGTCCGCCGAAGCTCGTGGCGATGCAGTCGGCCTCGGCGGCGACGATCGCCTCAGCGCTCGGCCAAAGCTCTTCCGTCAGCACTGGGAGAGAACGGAGCGTGTCATAGTACTCCTCCGGCAGCACGGTAGCTTCGGTAAGGTCCTGGCCGCGGGTGCAGACGCCGACGATCTTATCGGCGAGACCGAAATAGACCATCATGTCGATCATATCCTGCCCGTAGGCGATCACGCGCTCCGGCACAGACTCAAACGTCTGCTCCATCGGCGTGCCGAAGTAGAAGTAAAGGTTTTCGGTGATGGGATACGCTGTGTGCGTCTCCTCCGCGGCGGGTTCGGCCGTAACCTCCGGCTCAGCGGTGGGCTCGGAGGTCGCTTCCGCCGGGGCCTCCGTGGCGGCGGGGGCGGTCGTTTCGCTTCCGCATGCTGTCAGCGCCGAGAGCGCCAGCAGCAGAGCGAGAAGCAGCGTGAGAATTCTTTTGGCATGCTGTTTCATTTGCTGTGGTCCTTTTCTGTATAATGTAGTAGTGTTTTTACTTCCCTCTCCAGGGAACTTTACAATTCAGCCGGTAAAGGCATTGTAAACGTCAGGGCAGCACCGAGAGTCCGGCGTCATCGAGAAGATCGGGACGCTGTGTGCGCAGATACCGCATGATCCATTTGCGTTCCAGTTCAAAGCGGAGATAGAGCCGGTCATTTTCCGCATCGCCATACATTTTGCAGAGCTCTGTGAGCGGGGGGATCTGTTCAAACGCGGCGGCGAACCGCTCGCAGTAGTATCGGTAGAGCGTTTCGCAGTCGTCGGTGAGAAGTGTTGGGACGTTTTCTTCCGTCAGGCGGACCATGATGTATTTTCGATCGTCTTCCTCGTGCAGAAGACCGGCGGCATACTGCGCGCACCACTCGCGTTCTGAAGCGTAATTCCGCAGCGCGAGCGGATGGCCGGGACGGTCAAACGCCAAATCCATGTACGGATACGCTTCCTCCGGTACAGCTGACAGGGAATCATAAGAAATGCGTTTCGGCTCAAGATTGTGGGCGTTGCCGATGTACATGAAGGGGAATACCCTCCGGCTGCGGCTGCCCGGAAGCGCGTCGAGCCGCGCAAGAATCTCGCGCAGGACGGGGACCGAATCGGTGGAGAGAAAAACCTTTTCTTCGCGGTGGAATCCGGTGGCTGCTCCCGCGCGTGCCATGCGCATGAGCGCTTCAAACTCTCCGGAACGTCCGACCCAGCGGTCGTGGATGGGCGGCGTGCCGCAGATGGTGAACATATAGGAATCGTACCCGGCGCGCTTGTGTCGGGAAAACATGCTGCGCAGCTCGTCCGAGGGCATGAAGCGGCAGCCGTTCATCTGCAGCGGAAGGATGCCGTTCTCTCCGGCGTCGCCCATGTACCGCATCCGGCGGGATTCCTCTTCGGAGAGATAGGCGTGTGTATACTGCATCGCCGCGCCTACATGGATGTGCTCCGGCTTCGTTTTTGCCCAGGCGTGGAAACGCTGCACGATCTGCTCCTGCGTGTCAATGGGAATATCGTCAAACCACTTGAAGCCAACCGAGCAGAACTTGCAGAAATTGCTGCACGGCGCGGTATAGCGCATAAAAGTTATGCCGGCAAAGCTCAGCTTACTTCTGTCCATAGCTTCTCCTCAGACAAGAAAGGATATTTGCGGAATGCCGCGTCCGTCGTCAAAACGAACGGAACAGGAGACTTCAAACACTTCGCGGATGTTTTCTTCCGTCAGCACGGCGCGAGGTGAGCCGTGGGCAAGAATACGGCCGTGCTGCATGAGGTAGATATAATCGCAATACATTGCGGCAAGGTTCAAATCGTGCATTGCCGCAAGCACGCCAATACCGAGTGCGCGCACCGCGGAGAGAATGCCGAGCTGGTGCTTGATGTCAAGGTGGTTCGTCGGTTCGTCGAGCACGAGAAATTCCGGCTCCTGTGCAATGGCACGGGCGAGAATGACCCGCTGCTTCTCGCCGCCGGAGAGCGTGTCGTAGCTCCGGTCGGCAAAGCCGCTCATGTCAACGAGCGCAAGAGCACGTTCTACGGCCTGAATATCTTTGATTGTATCGCGTTCAACAAGCCCCTTATGCGGCGTTCGGCCGGCCATCACAAACTCGCGTACCGAAAGATCGAAACCGACGGCGGCAAATTGCGTAACGGTGCTCATTTTTCGCGCAGCCTCCCGCGCGGAACAGCGGATGAGATCGAGCTCGCCGAGAACGGCTTCGCCGCTGCGGGGGCGAAGTGCTTTGTATATGCCGCGCAGCAGAGTCGTTTTGCCGCAGCCGTTCGGGCCAAGCAGACCGACAAACTGGCCGTCTGCTACGCGCAGAGAGACATCGCGCACGATCGGCGCGCCGGAGAGCGCGATTTCATAATTTGAAACGGTTAAACCCATAGCATTTCCTTTAGCCGGTCATTTTGCTTTTGATGAGCATATAAAGCAGCATCGGCGCACCGATGGCGGAAGAAACAAGACCGAGCGGAAGCTCGCTTGTGCCAAGCAACGAGCGCGCGAGAACATCGCACCAGAGCAAAAGCAGCGCGCCCATGCACAGGCTGAACGGGATCAGCTTCCGGTGATCTGCGCCGACGAGCGCGCGGGAAAAATGCGGCACGACAAGCCCCACATAGCCTATGATCCCGCATTGCGAGACAAGTACGCCGGTCAAAAGTGCGGCGAGCAGAAGATAGAGTGTCTGCAGCGCGCCGGTATTCACGCCGAGCGTGACGGCTGTTTCCTCGCCGAGAAGCAGGGCGTTCATGTTCCGCGCCTGCGTCCAGAAAAAGACGGCAAGAAGCAGCACAACAAGAAACAGCCGGAGCGGCGTCTCCCATGAAGTACCCGCTACGCTTCCCATGGCCCAGAAGGAAACGGTACGCATACCTTCTTCCTTTGGGAAAGCGTAGATGATGATATCGCGGAAGGTAGCGCAGATCATATTGACGATGACGCCCGCGAGCACAAGCTTTGCCGATGTGGCGCGGCCCGAGATGCGCGCGAGAAAGAGCACAAGAACACTTGCGCCTGCCGCACCGGCAAATGCCGCTGCGGCAACGCCGAGCGAGGCGAAAACCCCGGCGCCGGCGCCGGTCATAATGACAAAGGTCGCGCCGAGCGAGGCACCGGAGGAGGTGCCCAGAATATAAGGGTCAGCCAGCGGATTCTGTACCGAAGCTTGCATCACTGTGCCGCAGAGCGCCAGTCCGGCGCCGACGACGGCCGAGAGCACCACACGCGGCCCCCGCAGATCCTCTACAATGACACGGTAGACCTGGCTCGTCTCGCCGCTGCCCAGCCCGAACAGCCGATGCGCCAAAATGCGGTAACACTCGAGAAAGGGGATGCGTACCTGACCGATGGATACTGCCAAAATGATCGACAGCAACAGCAGGGCCGCTGCTCCTGCCATCAGCGCGGGAAAGGCACGCCGCATGCGCCGGTGGCGCAGAATATCGGTTTGTTCGGCTGCTTTCATGGGTGAGCTCCAGTAAAATCAAATGGATAATGGATAACGAAGGGGATTATAGCGCATAATTATTCTCTATGCAATATAATATTTCCGTTTGAGAATAAATGCGTGCATAAAAATTTTAAAGACGGGCTTTCTGCTGAAAGCCCGTCTTTATATATAAAGCAATCTGGATTCACTTGCGCAGGATACGGCGTCAGCCCGCTAAGATCTCGGCGCGGATAACTCCGTCGGCGGCGACGAGGCGGTTCATGAGCGTTTCCATGCTCTCGCTCATTCCGGCGGTCTCGGCGCTGATGGTGATCGTGGCGCAGCCGCTCACCGGGATGCTCTGGTTGATCGTGAGGATGTTCGCGCCGCACTGGGCAAACACGCTCAGCACCGCCGAGAGCAGCCCCGTCTGGTCGCGCAGCATCACCTGGAACGTCAGAATGTGGCCGTGGCGCAGATCCTGAAACGCCGTGATCGAGTCCTTATACTTATAAAATGCGCTCCGGCTGATGCCGACGCGGTTGACCGCGTCGCCGACCGTGCTGCACTCGCCGGTCTGCAGAAGCTCCTTCGCTTCCATGACCTTGAGAAAGATCTCCGGCAGCATGTCCGCCTCTACCAGATAGTAGGTGGGAAGATTATGGTTTGCCATGCATGTCCCTCCGTGAAAAGCATTTGTTTTTAGCTTGCAAATCATATCACCCGCGGCGGAAAAAAGCAAGTAAAATTTCCGTGCAGGACGGACATTGAAAAATTGCAAAAACCGTGTATAATACTCTTTATCCATTTAACCAGAGAAGGGGAACGCCCATGAAAGCCATCGTATCCGTATTCGCGCGCGACGCCAAGGGCATCACCGCGTACATCACCGCCGCGCTCGCCGAGCAGAACATCAACATTCTCGATATCAGCCAGACGCTCATGCGGGGCTACTTCACGATGATCATGCTCGTCGATCTTGCTGACTGCGAAATGCCGTTCGACAAGCTCTCGCAGCACCTCCGCTCCGTCGGCGAGGCGCGCGGGCTCGCGGTGCACGTGCAGCGGCAGGATATTTTCGACGCCATGCACCGGATCTGAGGAGGGCGCACCATGAGCTATTTCCTCAATACCGACGAGATCGTCCAGACCATCCGGATGATCGAGCAGGAGCATCTCGACGTGCGCACGATCACGCTGGGGCTGAGCCTTCTCGACTGCGCGACCGGCGACATCAAGAGAACCGCCGATAAGGTCTATGAAAAGATCTGCCGCGAGGCGCATGACCTTGTCCCCGTGGGCGAGGCCATCGAGCGCGAGTTCGGCATCCCCATTGTGAATAAGCGCGTGTCCGTCACGCCCGTGGCGCTCATCGCGGGCGGCTGCGGGGACGATCTTGTCCCCATCGCCGAGGCGATGGATCGCGCCGCGCGCGAAGTCGGCGTGAACTACATCGGCGGCTTTTCCGCGCTCGTGCAGAAGGGCTTTACGAGCAGCGACCGCAGTCTCATCGCCTCCATCCCCGAGGCGCTTGCGCGCACCGAGCGCGTGTGTGCCAGCGTGAACGTCGGCTCAACGCGCGCGGGCATCAACATGGACGCCGTGGCGGAGATGGGCCGCGTCATCAAAAAGTGCGCGGCGCTTACCGCCGATACGGACGGTCTCGCATGCTCGAAGCTCGTCGTTTTCTGCAACGCGGTCGAAGATAACCCGTTCATGGCGGGCGCGTTCCACGGCGCGGGCGAGGCCGAGAGCGCGGTGAACGTCGGCGTTTCCGGCCCCGGCGTCGTCTATCAGGCGCTGCAGGAGTGCAAGGGCGAGAGCTTTGACGTCGTGGCCGAGACGATCAAGCGCACGGCGTTCAAAGTGACGCGCATGGGCCAGCTCGTCGCGCGGGAGGCGTCCCGGCGGCTCGGCGTGCCGTTCGGCATCGTCGATCTATCGCTCGCGCCGACCCCGGCGGTGGGCGACAGCGTGGCGCGCATTCTCGAAACGATGGGACTGGAGGTCTGCGGCACCCACGGCACGACCGCCGCGCTCGCGCTGCTGAACGACGCGGTGAAAAAGGGCGGCGTGATGGCGTCCGGGCACGTCGGCGGGCTCTCCGGCGCGTTCATCCCGGTCTCGGAGGACGAGGGGATGATCGCCGCCGCGCGCGAGGGAACGCTCACGCTCGATAAGCTTGAGGCGATGACGTGCGTGTGCTCCGTGGGGCTCGATATGATTGCCGTGCCGGGCGACACGAGCGCCGAAACGCTCTCCGCCATCCTCGCGGACGAGACCGCCATCGGCATGATCAATAATAAGACCACCGCCGTCCGGCTCATTCCCGCGCCGGGCAAGACCGTGGGCGACACGGTCGAGATCGGCGGGCTGTTTGGCGAAGCGCCGGTCATGCCGGTCCACGCGGCGTCAAGCGCGGAGTTCATCGCCCGCGGCGGCCGCATCCCCGCCCCGCTCCACTCGCTGAGGAACTGAATTAATATAATAAAGGTTGATCCCGCTGCCGGGGCAGCGGGATTTTTATGCTCGAACGTTGTCTTTTTTATGCGTATACGATATAATAAAATATTACAAAACCGTCGGTTTGTGGCACACACGGCGGACATTTGAGAGAAAGATACAGGTGAACAACATGGTAAATATCCGCAAACTGGAATCCGATCTCTGGGAATCCGCCGACCTTCTGCGCTCCGGCTCCAAGCTGACATCCAACCAGTACTGCATGCCGGTACTCGGGCTGATTTTTCTCCGATACGCCTACAGCCGGTTCAAACTGGTGGAGGAAGAGATACTGAAAAACCGCCCGTCCCGTGGCGGCCGCGTGATGCCTGTGGAGGCCAACGATTTTGTGGCGAAAAGCGCACTCTTTCTCCCGAGGGAAGCGCAGTACAGCTATCTGCTGAGTCTGCCGGAAAACATCGCGGAAGCCGGGATCAAAAATAAAGACGGACACACCATGAATAGCCTCGGCGAAGCGGTGAACAACGCCATGGCCCTGATCGAGGAACAGAGCGAGCAGCTCACTGGCGTGCTGCCGAAAACCTATACTGACTTTTCCGACGAGATCCTCTCCGAACTGCTCCGCATTTTCAATAACAGCGCGCTCGACGAAGTCGGCGGCGATATTATCGGGCGTATCTACGAATACTTCCTCAATAAATTTGCCAAGAACATTGCCTCGGACGACGGTGTGTTTTTCACGCCCAAATCTCTGGTAAAGATGATCGTCAACGTGCTGGAGCCCAAGGGCGGCGTGCTGCTTGACCCCGCGTGCGGCAGCGGAGGCATGTTCATCCAGTCCGGCGATTTTGTCAATCAGGCAGGGATGAATGCCAACAGCGCCATGACGTTCTATGGACAGGAAAAGGTGGAGTATAACGCGCAGCTCTGCCAGATGAACATGGCAGTGCATGGACTGACCGGCGTGATCCGCTCCGGCGACGAGGCCAACACCTTTTATCACGACGCGCACGGGCTTATCGGCAGCTGCGATTATGTGATGGCCAACCCGCCGTTCAACGTGGACAAGGTAAAAGCCGAATCGTGCGAGAGCGCCGGGCGGCTGCCGTTCGGCATGCCCAGTGTGAACAAAAACAAGGAAGTCGGCAACGCCAACTATCTCTGGATCTCCTATTTCTACAGCTATCTGAACGAGCACGGCCGCGCCGGGTTCGTTAT
>CAVEPP010000003.1:0-8290 GCA_963617605.1 Alloprevotella sp.
TGTCAGCGGCTCTGCCGCTGACTGGGGGAGAGATGAGGCATCAAAAAGATTCGCTTCGTGCTTTTCGCTTATGGGTTATAGCTTCTGCCCCTGCTTCGCCGCGCGGCGCAGCGTGACGATGCCGATCAGATTCGATACGGCGGCGCCGAGATCAAAGGCGAACGTCACATAGTTTTTGAAGACAAAGTCATAGACCGCCCAGCAGAGCACCGTGAGGATGAGCACGATCTTGAGCTTCACCTCGTCCTTGAGATCGAGAAACCACGTGTAGGCGCACGTGGCCGCGGCGGGCAGCAGCCCGAGCCAGCCGTCGGAGCCGAAGGCGAACAGCAGCGCGAGCTGCGCGGCGATGAATACGATCTTCCACGGCGTTGTGAACGCTTTTTTCATGCAGAAGAGATTGCGCGCGATGCCGATCACGTTGGCCGTGATGCCCGTGAACGCGCCGAGAATGGCGTTCGATGCGCTCAGCACGACGTACTGAAAGCACTGCACGGTGAGGATCTGCTTTTTCGTTTTCAGAAAGCCGGTCACGACCATGATGGCCGCGCCGATGAGCGCAACGATGTTGCCGAGAAGTACCGTGTTCATCCGAAGTCCCTCCAAAGAAAATCTGCCCGACGAATTTGCTCGTCGGGCATAGAAAAATCCTGTTTTAGAAAAGGCGTACTATTCGTCGATTTTCCTTATGGCGATGAATAGCATTATAATACCTATAATGCTTGTAATCAATACGCCTATGCTCACAAAGAACAGAGCACCCGCAACAGGAGTTAGTCCAAGCCGCTTGGAGAGAAACACTCCGATAATAGCAATGACAACGTCAAATAAAACAGATTTAAGCTGACCGCTTAACAGACCAATGATAAGCTCAAAAACGCAAAGAAGCCCGCCAATGATAAGGAGAGCTTGTGAATTAAAGGCAAAATATCCTAAAAGGCTCAAAATTGCGCCAATTAAACCAATTACGAAGCTAAACATATATAGCCTCCTGCATGTTGGATTTGTGTTTTTGATAATAGTGGCGATGCCTATCATCCGTTGGTGGCTGTGTCTGAGGCATTAGACAATTCTTCATGCTGAAGGGTATCGGTTCTAATACCCAAATACTTTGTCGGGACAGGGTAGCCGAGATTCATAAGTGTTTTTGCGTAGTTAATATCCTGAAGCCGTTTCTCTGACAGCTCAGCTTCCTTCGCAAAATTGTTAAGTCGTTCTTTGTAACCAACAATTGAAACGGCAGGGCTTATTAGCAATATTACAGCAAAAAAGATAGGAGTGAATAATGCAGGACCAACGTCTGCTATCGTTGCGCCCGTAGCCATAATCCGAAGGAAAATCCCTATTAAGCTCGCGGCTGCGAGTATTTGAAGCACTTGGAGGAAAGTGAGTCTTTTTTTGTCTTCAGCACGAACACCCTCAATTGCTATTTCGTGATATTGCTTATCAACATAGAACTGGCGGCAGTGCGGACAAAGTTTTAACGGACTGCCATAATTGTAATCATGATTTCTGCTCGTGGTCATCAATCGCTCTTTGCAGTTCGGACAGTATTTTTTTACCATAGCCATTTCTCTCACCTCTTACAATAAAAATACGCGCTTGTGCGGCAGAAGTCAATAAGGGACATCAGCCGGTATTTGAGCGGGGGGGGGAGATTTATCGTCAACGTATAAAAAATCCTCTGTCTACCGATATGCCGATAGACAGAGGAAAAATATTTTATGCTTTTTCTCTGCGGAGAGGATTACTCGCCGCGGACGGAGGCGATGTGAGCAAGCAGACGCATCATGTTGCAGGTGAAGCCGTACTCGTTGTCGTACCAGGCGCAGAGCTTCATGAAGTGGCCGTTCAGAGCGATGCCGGCCTGCGCGTCAAAGATGCTGGAGTGGGTCTCGCCGATGATGTCGGTGGAGACGATGGGCTGATCTTCGTAAGCCATGACGTCCTTCAGCTCGCCTTCGCAGGCGGCCTTCATCGCGGCGCAGACTTCCTCGTAGGTGGTCTCCTTGGCGAGAGACACGGTCAGGTCAACGATGGAGCCGTCCGGAGCGGGGATACGCATGGACATGCCGGTCAGCTTGCCCTGCAGCTCGGGGATGACCTTGCCGACGGCCTTCGCAGCGCCGGTGGTGGAGGGGATGATGTTGTCATAGGTGCTGCGGCCGAGACGCCAGTTCTTCTTGGAGTACTCGTCAACGATGCTCTGGGTGGCGGTGGCGGCATGAACAGTGGTCATGAGGCCTTCGACGATGCCGAAGTTGTCGTGCAGGACCTTCGCCATGGGAGCGAGGCAGTTGGTGGTGCAGGAAGCGGCGGAAGCGACGGACAGGTCGGCGGTGTAGGTCTTGTGGTTGACGCCGTAAACGAACATCGGGGTCTTGTCCTTCGCGGGGGCGCTCATCAGCACGAACTTCGCGCCGGCGTCCAGATGGGGCTGCACGCTCTCGGCAGTGAGGAACTTGCCGGTGCACTCAACAACGTAAGGAACGTTCAGCTCGCCCCAGCCGAGGGTGGAGGGGTCGCGGCTGCTGAGAAGCAGGATGGGCTTGCCGTCAACGATCAGGTGATGCTCGTCGTAGGAGACGGTGCCTTCCCACTTGCCATGGACGGAGTCATGGGAGAAAACGTAGGCGATCTGCTCAGGAGTCTTGTCCGGAGCGTTGATAGCAACGACCTCCATGTCGCCGCGGCGAAGAGCCACGCGGGCCGCCAGACGGCCGATGCGTCCGAATCCGCTGATACCAATTCTAATCATGTGTGTATCCTCCTGTAAAAAATTTTTGATCTCTTTTCTAATCGGCTGCATTTTACAACATTTCCGCACATAGAACAAGTGTTTTTTTAAAACAATATTAAATTATTCTCGACATTTACTTAGTGAATATGTATAGAAAACGGCGGCCGGCTGCAAAACTGCGCAAAAAACAAAAATCGTTGTATCCGTGCCGCAAAAAATGTGATATGATACATGAAATAATATCCAGCGGAAAGGGAAAACTGCTGATATGGAAAAAAATGAAATGTCCGGCGCGGCAATCGCGCCGCTGTTCCAGCTGAGCCGGGACGCCGTATGCGGCGCGGCTCAGGGCCGTATCGTGTTCGCCAATCCCACGGCATGCCGGCTGTTCGGCGCGGACATCACGGGCGAGAGCGTGGAGAAGCGCTTTCCCGGTCTTGAAGAAGACATCTGGGGCAACAGCTTTGCCACATCGGTCACTGTGGACGGTACGGCGCGGAACGTTACCGCCGCGCGCTGCGGCGAGATCCTTGTGCTCACGATTCGGACAGAGGAACCGTCGTTCCCGCCTGTGCCCCCAACGGCACTGCGGCAGATGCGCACGGCGGCGTTCAATCTGCGGCTGGCGCTGGACCGCCTGACGGAAGAGCCGGAGGACGCAGACGATGACGAGGGAATGTACTCCTCGATCCTCTTCCACAGCTACTATTCGATGCTCCATCTCACCAACCAGCTCTCGGACGTAAACGCTCTTGCCACCGGGACGATGGCGTGCCGGATGCAGTCGGTATCGATCAGCCACCTTGTGAGCGATCTGCTGGGCTCTGCGGAGTTTTTCCTCCGGCGGAAGCACATCACGTTCCGCTGGGAAATTTTGGGGGACAACCTCTTTGTCGTGGGCGACCGCGACCGGCTCGAACAGCTCCTGCTCATCCTGATCGCCAACAGCGTCATGCACACCGGCGAGGGCGGCACGATCTCTGTCCGGCTGAAGCGGTACGGCCAGCGCTGCCAGCTCACGCTCTGCGACGACGGCCAGGGCATGACGGAGGATGAGCTTGCCGAGGCGTTCACGCCCAACCGCGAGGATTCGCTCACCAACGTGAACGATTCGGGGCTGGGCCTCTCAATCGCCCAGGGACTGGCACAGCTCCACAACGGCGTGCTCGTCATCCAGCGCGGCGAGCACGGCGAGACGAGCATGCACCTTCAGCTTCCCATTACGGGAAAGCTGCCGCTGCGCGACACGCTGCGGCACGACAGCGGCCCGGAGCTTATATTGACGGAGTTCAGCGAGGTGCTGCCGACGGAAGCATACCAGCGCAAATATAGAGAATAAAAAGATTCTGCCGCCGGGGTGAAAAGTCCGGCGGCAGATTTTATGCTATGCGTCGATGCCGAACAAGCGGCAGCCGTTTTCGCGTGTGATGCGCGTCATCTCCTCTGCGGTCACGCCCTTGAGCGCGGCGATCTTTTCGAGCACGTATACGAGAAGCGACGAGTCGTTGCGCTGCCCGCGGCACGGCTCGGGCGCCATATACGGGCTGTCCGTCTCAACAAGGATGCGATCGAGCGGCGTTACGGCAAGCACCTCGGCGGCCTTTTTGTTGCTTTTGTAGGTGACAGGGCCGTCAAAGCCGAGATACCAGCCGCGCCGGATGAGCTCCTTTGCCATTTCCGCGCTGCCGGAAAAGCAGTGGAACACGCCGCGCGCCTCGGGGTAGTTCATCACGGTCTCGAGCGAGTCGCCGTGTGCCTCGCGGTCATGTACGATTACGGGCAGATTCCGCTCAATGGCGAGCGCGAGCTGACGCTCGAACATCTCTTTCTGCAGTGCCTTGTGCTCGGTGTCCCAGTAATAGTCCAGCCCGATCTCCCCAATGGCGACGACCTTCGGCTGCGCGCAGAGCGAGCGCAGCAGCGCCATGCTCTCGCCGTTCCAGCTCTGCCACTCCTCCGGGTGCCAGCCCACGGCGGCGTACACGAACGGAAATTCCTGCGCAAGCGCGCACGCCGCGCGGGAGCTTTCGCCGTCGCAGCCGGGATCGACGATGAGCGAAACGCCCCTCTCCGGCATCGCGGAAAGGACTTCCCGCCGGTCGGCGTCGAATTTTTTGTCGTCATAGTGGGCGTGGGTATCAAAGATCATGGGGCGCACCTTCCTCTCGGAGACATTCTACCACGGGAGAGGAGCCGCGGCAAGTTGCTTTCCCGCGGGGGATGGGGTATTATAACTAAGGCATCCTTGTGCAAAGGGGGCTGTCAGCGAAGCTGACTGGGGGATTGTATTCTCCGGAAAACGACAATCCCTCCGTCACGGCGCGTTGCGCCGCGCCACCCCCGCCCCCCTCTCTGTCGCCTACGGCGACATCTCTCCCCGCCGGGGAGAGTCGGCCCTTTACACAAGGGAGGCACTGTAAAGAGTCTCGGCGGTGCCGAGACACATTTTAGAAAAGGGATCTCTCATTGATGGGGGCGGAGGAACAAAGCATGACGAAAGCCGAAAAGCGCTGCGAATGGCTCACGGACAAGTACATACTCTGCCTTCTCGCGCTCTTTCCGCTCTTTACCGGCTTTCAAGGCTACGCGAACCTCACGGCGGCAAAATTCTGGCTCTATACCGGCGCGACGGCCGTTTGGATGCTCGGCATCGCGGCGTGCCTCTGCACCGGCGCGCGCCTTTTCACGAAAAAGCCGGGCGCGTTTTTCTGTCTCACGTGCGCGTTCCTCGTCTGGAACCTTGTTTCCGCGGCGTTCAGCCCGTGGCGGGAGAAAACGTTCCTCGGCGCGGGGCGGTATGACGGCCTTTTCACGCAGCTCCTCTATGCGTTCACGGCGCTCGGCATTGCCCGCTGGGGACGGAGAAAAGCGCTGTACGTCCGTGCGTTCGGTGCAAGCGTGTTTCTCTGCTGCGCCGCGGCGCTTTGGCAGACTGCGGGCGGAAACCCGCTCGGGCTGTACCCGAACGGCTGGCGCTTTGCCGACGCGGGAACACTCTATTCCGGCATGTACCTTGGCACGGTGGGAAATACCCTGATCCTCGGCTCCGTGCTCTCGCTCGCAGTGCCGGTGCTCGCATATACGGCGGTCAGAAAGCGCGGGTACGATCTTCTTTTGCTGCTCCCTGCGGCAATGGCGCTCTATGTCCTGTACCGGAGCGAGTGCTCGTCCGCATGGGTGGCGCTGCTTGGCTCGTGCGCGCTGATGCTCCCAAAGCTCACGCGCGGACGGCGGCAAAAGTGTATTCTGGCGGCGGAGGGCGCTTTGGCGCTGGCCGTGCTGCTCGCGGTGTACTTCTATCCGGGGCAGAGCGGAACGCTGTATGAGGCCTCGCGCCTGCTCCACGGCGAGGCGGACGCCTCGTTCGGCTCGCACCGCGTGGAGATCTGGCGCGAGGTCTGCGCGCTCATCGCGCAGCGGCCCGTGTTCGGCGGCGGGCCGGGCACGGCGGCAGCGCGGCTGCACATTGAATTTACGCGCTTCGTGCCGGAAACGGGACGGACGCTCGGAACGTATGTCACGAACGCACACAACGAATATCTCGGTTACGCGCTCAATCTCGGCTGGCCGGGACTCGCACTTTACCTCGCCATGATGGGGGTTACATTTTTCCGCCCGCAGAAGGACGGGGAGAGCGCCGTGTGGCTCTGGGGTGCCGCGGCGTACTGGATCCAGGCATTTTTCGCGCTCGGCCTTGTTGTGAGCGCGCCGCTTCTGTGGCTCGCGTGGGGACTGACATTTGCGCCGGAGGAAAGAGAACATGGATATTACACTCGAGAAGATCACGCTGGAACGGATGAACGAATTTGACCGGGATTTTCAAAGAGACCCGGCCACGTTTGCGGACATGCGTCTCTTTTCGGAGTACCAGTATTCGCCGGAGACGACGCGAAAGCGCTTCGAGCGTTACAGTGCGAGCGACCGCCGGCATTTTCTCATTGTGCTCGACGGGCGTCCGGTCGGCGAGATCGGCATCAAGCATATCGACGGGGAGAAACGGGAGGGCGAGCTCTCCATTCATCTCCAGAACGACGCCGTGAAAAACCGCGGCATCGGCACAAAGGCGGAGCAGCTTCTGCTCGCGTACGCCTTTGACGAGTTGGGGCTGACCGCCGTCACTGCGCGGGTCATAGAAAAGAACACGCGCAGCCGGCACGTGCTTGAAAAGGTCGGTTTTGCGTTTGTCCGGCAGGAGAACGGCTTCCTGCATTACAGGATAAAAAAGGCTCCCTCTGACTGAGGGAGAGAAAAAGCCAAGTCCCGCGGAACGAACGTTCCGCGGGATATTTTTATACCCGAAAATCAAAAATATCGGCCGGCCGCACATGCAGTGCGTCGCAGATATCAAAAACCACGTCAAGGGAAACGGCGCAGTCCGCTGTTTCGATCCGGCTCATGTGCGTGCGGCTGATGTTCACGCGCTCGGCCAGCTCGCTCTGCGAAAGACCGCGGTCCTTGCGGTAATAAGCGATGTTCAGCCCAAGACTCCGATATTTTACAAACTGATTGTTTCTCATGCGCTCACCCTTTACTTAGTCTACCCGTCGGGCATGCGCATTGCGACAACGTATAAGGATATATTTATAACTTGTAATGTTACAAATGTTTTGCTATACTGCAAATATATTATCCGGTGCGTCAAAACGGCGAAAAAAAGGCAGAGTAAGAAAAAGCGGCATACGGTATTTCATATATCGGCTAAGTCCCGGATATACTTGCTTTTTACAGAGAGAAAAAGCGCCGGGAGTCTTTTTGCGATAGCGTGAAGGAGAATTCCATGGGAAAATTTATCCGGCTGGCTGCCTGCGTGCTGCTGGCCGCAACTATATTCAGTTCCTGCGGCAGCGGAAGCGGGATAGCGACCCGGAGCGATAGGCCCTCCAATATTTCAAGGGATGAGGAGCCGGCAGCCTATGAGCTGCTTAACAAGGAAGAGCGCGCTCTGTTCGAGCCGCTGACGGAAGCGATATCGCAAGCCTTTTGTGATGACGCCTCGGAAGTGCGTATCGGGAAAATATACAAACTCTTTGCTGGCCCAGTAGATGAGGAAGGGGCTTTTTCGATCCTTGCCGAGCTGCAGGGAGCGGGCAAACTGAGCGGAGCCCTTTCCCGTGAATATGCGATCCTCGCATCGCTCAACGATGGTCCGGTATCGATCGAGTACGGCGATATTCCGGAATCCGGTCAGCCGGTGCCGGAGAGCGAGATGGACCCGGTGAAGATCAACGCCGCGCTCAAAGAATACTGGAGCGGCATCGGGGGGCGCGGCGGAGAAAATCCTCCCTCTGACGGGGAGACCGACAGCAAGTCCGCCGGCTGAGCGGGAAAAAGAGATCCCGCGGAACGAATGTTCCGCGGGATCTCTTTTTTCTTAATTGGATCTATAGACTTTACTTGCTGTCCGGCTCACCCGGCGTCTCCGTGCCCTCGGAGGGGGCTTCCGGCGCGGCGGGGGATTCGCTCTCCTTGCGGAACTCTTCTTCCTTGCGCTTCACGGCGTCGGATTTCTCCGGCAGCGGGGGCATGCATTTGTGATCGCAGAAGTAGCGG
>CAVEPP010000003.1:8360-23834 GCA_963617605.1 Alloprevotella sp.
GAAGTCGTCGCCGTCGATTGTCTCGTTGATGAGCAGATATTCCGCGAGCGCGACGAGCACGTCGGCGTGGGCGCGGAGGATTTCCTCGCACTTGAGTGCGGCCTCGTCGAAGATGTGCTTGACTTCCTCGTCGATGATGGCGGCAGTCTCCTCGGAATAGCTCTTCGTCTGGCCGAAGTCGCGGCCGATGAAAATGCTGTGGCCCGAGGAATCGAAGCTGATGGGGCCGAGACGGTCGCTCATGCCGTACACGGTGACCATGTTGCGGGCGGTGTGCGTCGCCTGCTGGATGTCGCCGGAGGCGCCGGTGGAGATATCGTCGAGGAAAATCTTCTCAGCCATACGTCCGCCGAGCGCGACGACGATGTCCTCAAACATCTCGCTGCGCGAGCGGAAGCTCTTGTCGTCCTGCGGGCGGAACAGCGTAAAGCCGCCGGCCTGGCCGCGCGGGATGATCGTGATATACTGCACGGGATCGACGTGTTCAAGATAGTGCGCGGCGATGGCGTGGCCGGATTCGTGGTACGCGGTGAGCCGCCGCTCCTTCTCGGTGATGACGCGGGACTTTTTCTCCGGGCCCATGGAGACTTTGAGAATGGCGTCGTCAATGTCCTTCTGCATGATGAACCGGCGGTGACGGCGCACCGCGAGCAGCGCGGCCTCGTTGAGCAGGTTTTCCAGATCCGCGCCGGAGAAGCCGGGCGTGCCCTTGGCAATGTCGTGCAGATCGACGTCCTCGCCGAGCGGCTTGCCGCGGGCGTGGACCTTCAGGATGTCGGCGCGGCCCTTGATATCGGGCAGGCCGACGTACACCTGCCGGTCGAAGCGGCCGGGGCGGAGGAGCGCGTTATCGAGAATGTCGGCGCGGTTTGTTGCCGCCATGACGATAACGCCCTGGTTATCGTTGAAGCCGTCCATTTCCACGAGCAGCTGGTTGAGTGTCTGCTCGCGCTCGTCGTGGCCGCCGCCGAGACCGGAGCCGCGCTGACGGCCGACGGCGTCGATCTCGTCGATGAACACGATGGCGGGGGCAACCTTCTTGGCCTGCTCGAACAGGTCGCGGACGCGGCCCGCGCCGACGCCGACGTACAGCTCAACGAAGTCCGAGCCGGAGATGGACAGGAATTCGACGCCCGCCTCGCCGGCGACCGCCTTGGCGAGCAGCGTTTTGCCCGTGCCCGGAGGGCCGACGAGCAGCACACCCTTGGGGATGCGCGCGCCCATCTTGGAATAAGCGGAGGGATCCTTGAGGTATTCGACGATCTCCTGCAGCTCTTCCTTTTCTTCGTCCGCACCAGCAACGTCGGCAAACGTCTTTTTATTCTTTTCCTCGCTGCCGAGACGGGTGCGCGCCTTGGAGAATTTCATAACGCCGCCGGCCCCGCCGCCGCCCTGCGCCGAGCGCATCATGGAGTACCACAGCACGCCCATGATGACGAAGATGATGAGATAGGGCACGAAGCTCAGCCACCAGGCCGCCTCCCACGCAGGCGGGTAGTCGTACTCGGTGAGAATGCCTTCGGCCTTCTGCTCCTGCACAAGATCGTTGAGATCGTTGTAGAAGATGCTGAAGCTGCCGCACTCATAGGAGTACTTCGTCTGCCCCTTATAGGCGGAGCGCAGCTGCATGGTGAGATTGCCGTCGGTATCGATGGTGAAGGACTCGACCTGCCTGTTCTCGAAAAGCTCAATAACTTCCGAATAGACAAGCGATTCCTTGGCGGTATTTCTCGTCATGGAATAGATCGTGCCGAGCAGCAGCACGAGGATCAGAACGAGAAAGCCGATCTGACGGGTCTTATTGGGGGAGGGTCGATTGTTCAAAAACGGTCACTTCCTTTTCTGCCGCCCCACCGGACGGCGCGGACAATATATAAATCAGAGATTTATTCGTAAACTTCCGGCTTGAGAATGCCGATGAACGGGAGATTGCGGTACTTTTCCGCATAGTCCAGACCATAGCCGACGACGAAAGCGTCCGGCACGGTGAAGCCAACGTACTTGGCCTGCACATCGGCGCGGCGGCGCGCAGGCTTATCGAGCAGCGTTGCGATGCAGATGGAGCTCGGGTTGCGGTTCTGGAGATACTTGGTGAGATAGCTGAGCGTGACGCCGGAATCGAGAATGTCCTCGACGATGATGACGTCGCGGTTTTCGATATCCTGGCTGAGATCCTTGTTGATCTTCACCGCGCCCGTGGTGGAGGTGCCGTTGCCGTAGGACGACACGGCCATGAAGTCCACGCTGCCGGGGACGGTCACTTCGCGGAACAGATCCGCCATGAAAACGAAGCAGCCCTTCAGTACGCCGACGAACAGCGGCTCTTTCCCGGCGTAATCGCGGGAAATCTCCGCGCCGAGCTCACGGACGCGCGCATGGATCTGCTCCTCACTGAGCAGTATGGACGCAATATCTTCTCTCATTCTCTCTCTTCCTCCGAAATTGGCTGGATGGTGATTTTATAGAATTTTTCCTGCGGCGCGGGAAAGGCTCTCTCGCTCTGCCCGACACCGTAAACGGCTAAAACGCCCGCCTCGTCGCGCACGACCGGGATACCGTCGCGCTGCGAGAGTGGGATGCGCGCCGCGCCGAGCAGCTTGTTCACCGAGCGCGTACCGCTGCGGCGGCGCAGCACGAGCGAATCGCCCGCGGCGCGGGACGCAACGGTCAGTTTACCACATATATTGGCACATGAAAAGCAAAAAGTGTTGAACGAAGTTTGAATTTCCGCGCCTGCGGCGCAACTTTCGCACGAAATACGCCAGAGACGGGGATAAAGGATCGTCTCGCCGGGCCAAAGCACACGCTCTTCCAGCTTCGGTGTGCTTCCTTCGTCGAGCCGGAGAACTCCGAACTCCCGGCGGATGTGCCGTCCCGGAAGCTCCAGCACGCCCGCGCCGTCTCCGGCGGCGAAGCGGAGAAGAGCCTCAAAGCGCTCGCGCGGCAGCTCTCCGCCAAGCCAACACGCGAGAGCGCGGCGCGCAACGGGCCGCGGCAGGGCGCAAAGCTCCTTTGCGGGGATCGCCCTGCCCCAGAGGGCGAGCTTTTCCTCCGCGAGCGAGGCGAGAAACGCCTCGTCCTCGGCGAGCGTTTCGCTCATGCGCGCGATGCCCGCCGCCGCGCCGGGGTGGACGCTCTCAAGCATCGGGAGCACATCGAGCCGGACGCGGTTCCGCGCAGCGTCCGTCTCTTCATTCGTGGAGTCCTCCACATGGGGGATGCCGCGCGCGGCGAGATATTCTTCAATATCGCACCGCGGCGTTTTCAAAAGCGGGCGGACGATCCTGCCGCGCCGCGCCGGGATGCCGGTAAGTCCGCGCAGACCCGTGCCGCGCGCCATGCGGAAGAGAATGGTCTCCGCGTTGTCGTTTAAGTTGTGCGCCGTGGCGATGACGTCCGCGCCCTGTTCTTCGGCAGTGCGCTCGAGAAAGACATAGCGCGCCTCGCGCGCCGCGGTCTCGATGCTCAAGCCGTTCGCCGCGGCATACGCCGGGACGTCGCCCCGGCCGGGAAAGAACGGGATGTCCCATTCCTTGCAGAGCGCTTCGACGAACGCGGCGTCCCGCGCGCTCTCCGCGCCGCGGATGCCGTGGTCGAAGTGGGCGCAGAGCACCGTCACGTCGCCGAGACGCCGAACGAGATCGAGCAGACACACCGAGTCCGCCCCGCCGGACACGGCGCACAGCACCGTGCACCCCGCCGGGAGCAGGCTGCGGTCGAGCACCGGCTCACTCATGCCAGCGGTCGGCGTCGCGGAACGTCGTGTACTCGCCCTGCCACTGGAGATTATCCTTGCCGGTCTCGCCGTGGCGGTTTTTGAGCACGATCAGTTCCGTGAGATTCGGGTTTTCGATCTCCTGGTTGTAATAGCCTTCGCGGTAAATGCCCATGACGATGTCGGCGTCCTGCTCGATCGAGCCGGATTCGCGCAGATCCGAGAGCATCGGGCGCTTGTCCTGGCGCTGCTCGTTGGCGCGCGAGAGCTGCGAAAGGCACAGCACCGGCACGTTCAGCTCCTTCGCCATGATCTTCATCATGCGCGAAATGTCGCTGACGACCTGCTGGCGGCTCTCATTCGCCCAGTTGTTCTTGCTGCCGGAGCCCTGCATGAGCTGCAGGTAGTCGATCATCACGAGACCGAGATTGTTGAGTCTCCGGCACTGCGCGTTCATCTCCGCAACGGTGAGCGTCGGGTTGTCGTTTACGAGAATATCGAGCGAGGACACCGCGGCGCAGGCGTGCGCCGTGCGCTTCCACTCGTCCATCGTGAGATTGCCCGTGAGAAGATTCCCGAGCGGGACCTCGCCCTCGCTGGAGAGAAAGCGCGTCACGAGCTGCTCGCGGCTCATTTCAAGCGAGAAGATGGCGACGGTCTTTCCCGTGGCTTTCGCGGCGTTCAGACAGATGTTGAGACCGATACTCGTTTTGCCCATGCCGGGGCGCGCGGCGACGAGGATAAAGTCGCCCTTGTTCATGCCCATGATGCGCCGGTCCACGTCCCGGAAACCGGTCGGGATGCCGGGGATCGGCTGGCCGGAGGCGGCGAGCTCGGAAAGATTGGAGTAAACGCTGTTCACAACCTGCGACACCGGCATCAGTCCGCCGACAACGCGGTCCTGCCGGAGCGCATAAATCTTCTTTTCGCAGAGATCGAGCACATCCCCGGCCTCGCCCGCGCCGGAGGACGCGGCCTCGACCGTCTCCTCGCACACGGTGATGACGTTGCGGAGCAGCGCCTGGTCGCGCACGATGGCGGCGTATTTGAGCACGTTCGCCGCCGTGGGCGTCAGGCGCATCAGCTCGCGGATGTACTGCTGCGAGCCCTCGTCATGGTAAACGCCGCGCACCTTCATCTCATCGAGCACCGTGACCGGGTCGATGGGCTTGGCGAAGGTGAACATGGAGAAGATCGTTTCAAAGATTTCCCGGTTCTGCGGCAGATAGAAATCCGCGCCGCGCACCGCCGTCATGACGTCCGGCAGGCAGGACGGGTCGATCAGGCACGAGCCGAGCACTGCCTGCTCCGCTTCCGCGGACCAGGGTACCCGCCGTCCGAGCAGTTCTTCCATCCGCTCTTACTTTTCGATGACGAGCAGCTGTACGGTGCCGTCGATGCCGTAGCCGAACTTGCACTTGACTTCAAAGCTGCCGAAGCTCTTGATCGGCTCGGCCTGCACGATGCGGTTCTTCTCGATGGAGACGCCGTGCTGCTCGCGCAGCGCGTCCACGATCTCCTGCGACGTGACGCTGCCGAAAAGACGCCCGTTCGCGCCGGCCTTGGCGCGCACCGTGACGATGACGTCCTTGAGCTTGGCGGCGGCTTCCTCGGCCTCGGCGCGCTCGCGCGCTTCCTGCGCCTTCCGCGCCTTTTCCTTGAGCGCCAGGGTGTTGAGATTGTCCTTGTTCGCTTCTACGGCGAGACCGCGGGGAAGAAGGTAGTTGCGGCCGTAGCCTTCGGAGACTTCCTTCATCTCGCCCTTTTTGCCCTGTCCGCGGACATCCTGCTGGAAAATAACTTTCATGGTATATGACCTCCTTCGGTCTGATTAGTTTTTTATTAATCTGTGGCGCGGTATTCGTCGATGGCGGCGAAGAGCTTGTTCACCGCGTCGCGCAGCGTGCAGTTCGGTATCTGCGCCCCGGCCGCGGAGCGGTTGCCGCCGCCGCCGAGCGTTTCGAGCAGCACCTGCACGTTCACATCGCCGATGCTCCGCGCCGACACCGCGACGCCGCCGTCGCCGGTGGGGTACAAAACGGCGCTCGCGTTCACGCCGGAGATGTTCAAAAGCTCGTCCGCGGCCTGCGCTGCGACGATGCGGTTTTGCGTCTCCTGCGCGGCGACCACGGCGATGCCCTTATAAATGCGCGCCTGCTTCATGATGTCGTAGCGCTCCATGGTCTCCTCCATGCCGTTCTGGAAGAGCTTCTTCACGCGCGTGGTGTCCGCCCCGCTGCGGCGGAGGAACGCCGCGGCGTCAAATGTGCGGTCGCCGGTGCGGATCGTAAAGTTTTTCGTGTCGAGCACGATGCCGGAGAGCACAGCGTCCGCCTCAAAGGGGAGAATGTCTGCCGGCTCGCACAGCTCCTGCATGAGCTCCGTGACGAGCTCGCACGAGGACGAGGCGTTCGGCTCATAGAGCGTGAGCGTGGCGTTCTTGATGTAGGTCGCGGCGCGCCGGTGGTGGTCGATGACTGCGAGACGGTTGCTGCACGCGGTGAGCAGCGATTCGTCCTCTACCTGCTCGGGGCGGTTCGTGTCTACCACGACGAGCAGCGTCCGGCTGTCGGCCTCGAGCAGCGCTTCCTGCGGGCCGATGAAGGCGCTTTGGTATTCCTCCTCGCCGTGCAGCATGGTGAGCAGCGGTCCGACGGCGTTTTTGTCCATGTCGAGCACGATCTTCGCCGGGCAATGGAAGCGCCGGGCGATGCACCGCACGCCCACCGCCGCGCCGACGGCGTCAAGATCGGCGTACCGGTGGCCCATGATGAACACCTGCGAGGCGTCCTGCACGAGCCGGGAGAGCGAGTTTGCCATGACGCGGGACTTGACCTTCGTGCGCGTTTCGACCTCCGCGCCGCGCCCGCCGAAAAATTCAAAGTTGAACTTGTTTTTCACGACCGCCTGATCGCCGCCGCGCGAGAGCGCCATGTCCTCGGCGAGCGTGGCGAAGGAATAGTCCTCGTCGTAGCTCGCGCCGTCGAGCCCGACGCCGATGCTCACCGTAGCGTGGATGCCCGTGAGATTGACGATCGAATGGATGCTCTCAACGAGCGTGAAGCGGTTTTTCGTGATCTCGTCGAAATGCCGCTTTTCAAAAATGAAGATGTACCGGTCGCGGTCCACGCGCCGGAGAATGCCGCCGCGCCCCTCGCACCACTTCTCAATGGCAATGTCGAGCTGGCCGCGCAGCTCGGTGCGCTGGCGGTCGGTGAGCGGCTTCATCAGCTCGTCGTAGTTGTCCACGAGCATGACCATCACGACCGGGCGCGTGGCGAGATATTCCTGCTTCACATCGTCGTACTCGGTCACGTCCACCCAGTAGGTGATGCCCATGAACTCGTAGGTCTCCTCGCGCTCTCCGGCGCGGACCATGTTGCCGTTGACCTGATATTTTTTCCCGTCCACCTCGAGAAGATCCGCCATGCGGTTCTTGCCTTCGAGCAGCCATTTGCTGTTGAACTCCGGCACGAGCGAGGCGAGCTTCGCGTCAAACGCGGGGCTCGTACGGCCGCACATTTCCCAGAACGGCTGGTTGCCCCAGACGACGCCGCTGTCGTTCAGACGGAACACCGCCATCGGCAGCGGGAAGTGGATGAGCGTGTTGTTCGTGGCGGATTCGGCGTTGTAGGTAACGCTTTCAACAAATGCCTGCAGCTCTTTCTGGCGTGCTTTCGCACGGATGAGCGCGTAGATTGCGAGCAGCACCGTGACGACCGCTTCACCGTAAGCGATATAACGGTTGAAGCGGGCGAAAAAGAAAGTCACAAGTGCGAATATGAGCATGATGAGCAGGCACATGCGGATGCCGGGCTCGGCGAATTTCTGCGGTTTGCGGCTGTTCAAGGTATCCTCTCCCCGTGCCCGCCGGAACCACAGAGCGGGCAGATAAAAATACAGAATATAATATACCACAAATATCCAAAGAATGCGAGACCTTTTCGCCGCATTCTTCCGCTCTCTGCATATTTTTTCGCTATGATGCAGAAACTTCCTCCGTAAAAAAAGAAAAAGGAGCTTTTATAAAAAGATGAAAGCGGTCATTTTGGCGGGAGGAAGAGGGACGCGGCTCGCGCCTGTCACCCACGGTGCGGTGCCCAAGCCCATGGCGGAGCTGCTCGGCGCGCCGATGCTCGAGCACATCGTCGCGCTTTTGAAGCGCTGCGGCTTTCGGGATCTCTGCTGCACGACGGCCTGCCTGCCCGAGCAGATCGAGCACTACTTCGGCGACGGGAGCGGCTTCGGCGTGCGCATGCAGTACCGGCGCGAGGAAAAAGCGCTCGGCACCGCGGGCGCGGTGAAAAACTGTGAGGATTTTATCGCGGGGGAAAACGTGCTCATCATCAGCGGCGACGCCGCGTGCGATTTTGACCTGCGCTCTCTCTGGAACGAGCACCGGCGCGCGCACGCCGCCGTCACGATGGCGCTCTACCCGCACGAAGCGCCGCTGCCCTACGGTCTCGCCGTGACCGACGGCGAGGGCTGGGTGCGCAGCTTCATCGAAAAGCCCGCGTGGGAGCGCGTCGTGACCGATCTCGTGAACACCGGCATCTACGTTCTCTCTCCGGAGGTGCTGCGCTTTATCCCGGCGGATACGCCCTTTGACTTCGCCCGCGACCTTTTCCCGCGCCTGATGGCGTCCGGACGCGGCATCCGCGGCGTTCCGATGGAGGGCTACTGGCGCGACATCGGCGACCCAGGCTCTTATTACCGGGCCAATCTCGACGCATGGGAGGGCAAACTGCACCTCTCGGAGCGGGAGGGCGGCACGCTCGAGCGCATGCCGGACGCTTCCCCGGAGCGGGCGCGGTACGCCTGCCGGGTGTACTGCGGCGCGCCGCACCGCGCGCGGCTCATGCGCGCGCTCACCGCGGGACTCATGGAAGCGGGCGCGGACCTCACCGACGGGCTGACGGTGCGGACGGTCCCCGGCGGCGTGCACATCGCGCCCTGTGCCGACCGCGCGGCGCTCTGCATCGAGTCCGACAGCCCGGACACCGCCCGGCGCTTTGAAGCGCTCGTCCGGGATGTGGAGCGGCGCGTGGAAAACGAAACCGGCGGAAGCGCTTGATGCGCTTCCGCCGGCGGAGTATGGGGTATATATTATGTTGCTGCCGTGAGAGGCTTTGCCCGGCACAGCCACTGCGCCGTGTCGCGCAGCGTCGCAAGCAGCGGACGCGGCGCATAGCCAAACGTCCGGCTGGCTGCATTGTGGCTGAAATCCGCGTTCGAGCCGAGAACCGCTACGGAATAGGGCGTGAAGAAAAGCTTCTTCTTTCCCCTCCGGGCAAATTCCTCAAAGACTTTCGCCGCGCTTCGGGCAAGTCCGAGCGGCAGATATGTTACCGTGCGCCGTACACCGGCTGCGGTTTTGAGCGCTTCGAGCATATCGCGGATCGTTGCATAGTGGCCGGAGAGAATGTAACCGCAGCCGCACTGCCCGTTCTCCGCGCAGTCGGCGATGCCACGGGCAACGTCGCGCACATCAACGAAGTCGTACCCGCCGCGCACCGCGAGCGGGAGCCGCCCCGCAAGGAACGAGCGGAACATCGCCGTCATGCTGCCCCCGGCGATATCGCCCGGCCCGATAATGCCGGACGGGAACACGATGCTCGCGTTCAAACCGTTTTTCGCTGCGGCAAATACGAGCGATGTCGCCTCCGCTTTGCTTTTGGCATAATCGCCGGAAACGAATTCCGAAGAAACGGCGTCGGTTTCCGTGATCGTCATGCCCTTTGGCTTTTCGGGAAGCGCATGGACGGAGCTGACATACACGAGCTTGCCGACGCCATGCGCGGCGCACTCGCGCAAAATGGCACGCGTCCCGTCCACATTTACGCGGTAGAGCGAGGCGTCCGGGCGCGATGCCACCGTTACGATGCCCGCCGTATGGATGACACAGGTGCTCTCATCCGTTCCGGCAAAGAAAGTTTTCAGCGCCGACGTGCTGCAGATATCGCCTTCCGTGCGCTCCACGCTCTCCGGCAAAACTCCGGCGAGCGGGTCGCCCGGCAGTATGAGCGCCCGTACCGCCGCACCGCGGGAGAGCAGCTCCGAAACGACCGTGCGGCCGAGAAAGCCTGTCGCACCGGTCACCAGATATTTATCATACATAATTTTCCACCTCCATGGGATATGAGAAAGACAACTGTTGATTATCTTTCATATGTATAGTATACTTTTTCCGTCGGCGGCGTACAACCGTCAACCGGCCGCGGCGTGAAAGAAAACCAACATGCGGAACGGAAACGTTGCGCATTTCTGTAAACAATTTGTGATGAGGTGTCCCATGGCAGGAAAATCTGATGCGAGAGTCCGGTATACGCAGCATGTGCTCAAGCAGGCGTTTTTAACGCTGCTGAAGGAAAAGAGCGTGAATAAAATCACGGTCAAGGAGGTCTGCGAGCTGGCGGAGCTGAACCGCGCGACGTTTTATTCGCATTACAGCGACTGTTTTGCACTGCTGGAGGCGATCGAGAACGAGCTGCTTGAGGCGTTCGCACAGTCGCTCACGCTGATAAAATCGTTTGATGTTGCGGCGCTGATCGAAGCGATCTATGACATGATCGAAAAAAACGAGGACGCCTGCCGTGTGCTGATCTTCCAAAATCCCGGTTCCCCCGTTATCCACCGGATGATTGATTACGCCCGGCCGCAGAGTATCGACTACTGGCGGCAGGAGCTGCGCGCGAGCGGCGAGGAACTGGAGATGCTGTACACGCATCTGTCCAATGGGCTGATGCATGTCGTGGTGGAGGGCTACGACCGGTATGAGCGCGAAACGGTCGTGCGGTTCGTGCAGCGCATTGTGCAGGCAAGCCTGTCTTTATTTCAGTGAAAGAATACAAAAAGCCGCCCCGCATTTTGGAGAGTGCGTCCAAAATGCGGGGCGATGTTTTCTATGGCGTTTTTCGGATCCGCTTCAGCGAGTGCCGGTGCTGCCGAATCCCGCCGTGCCGCGGACCGTTTCGGAGAGCTCATCCGTTTCCTCGATCTCAATGTCGAGACACGGCGTGATGACGAGCTGCGCGATGCGCTCGCCGTTCTCCACGGTCTGCGGCTCGGTGCCGTTGTTCTGCAGAAACACCCGCAGCTCTCCGCGGTAATCGGCGTCGATCACGCCGACGCAGTTGGCGGGGGCAAGCTGGCGCTTCGTGGCGATGCCGCTGCGGGCGAACACCAGCCCGACATACCCCTCCGGGATCTCCACGGCGATGCCGGTGGGGAAGAGGTACTTGCCCTGCGGGGCAACGGCGGCGCTCTCCTGCCCGTCCGGCAGCAGGGCGTAAAGATCGACGCCCGCGGCGAGCGCGGTGCCGCGCGTGGGCAGTATGGCGTTTTCACGGAGCTTTTTGCACGGGATTTTCATACGGTCGTCCGTCCTTTGCGTTTATTGTTTTTCGCTGCGCGGCGGGAGCTGTGCGCCGCACTTGGGGCAGAATTTGCTCGCGGCGGGAATCTTTTCGCCGCAGTAGGGGCAGTATTTCGTGTCCGGCGCGGCGGCCGGCGCTTCCGGCTGCGCGGCGGATGCCATTGCTTTCGCGGCGGCTTCTTTATCCTTGCGCATTTTACGGCTGAGAACGCCGAGGATCACGATGACCGCAGCAAGAAGAACGCAGCAGACGATGGTTTTGGTAGTTCCCGTCTGGTACGACGGCTTTGGAACAGCAGCGGAGAATTTCATCGAGTCAATGACGCCGTTCGCCAGCGCGTCCTGCTCCGGCGTACCGGAACTGTACATGAAGGAGAAATCGATGCGGACGGTGTTTTCACCGCATACGGTGAAAAAGGTCACGTTGTAGTCCGTTGAGCCGTCCTCATCCTTATCAAGATATCCGAACCGCAGAACGGAGTTTTCCGCGTGCGGATACGTCTCCGAGCTTAGAACTTCCGAGCCGTCCCCGGTAAAACCGTCGGCAAGAGCGTCCTTGAGAGCGTCCAGTTCTCCGTCTTCGATGATGGAGACGAAGCTGTCATGACCGTCCGGATAGGCGCGCAGAGAAAAAAAGCAGTACGCGGATTCCGAAATGCCGAGAAAATAAAAGTCATCCGCAAACCACTTGTCCAGATTTTCCTGTGTGTAGGGGAGTTCCTCCGCCACGGGATCGGTCTCATACGAATCCCGCGAGAGGGTTTTGAAGTCCGACGGCATAGAAAAGGAAAGACCGAGCTCGGTAGACTCATATTCCACCGTATCGGCGGCAAGCGCCGTACCGGAGAGCGTAAACGCCAGAGCAATGCAGAGAAGAAGGAGCGGGAATAACCGTTTCTTCATAGGGAACACCGCCTTTCAGTCCGATTCTACACGCAAAAGAAACTGCCGTCAATGCAAAAAACCGCGCGGACGTGCCGCGCGGCTTTTGCGGATCGCTTCAGGAGTTTCCGCCGCTCATCCGGCGGCGTGCCTCGTCCGCCAGATGGAGAATGACCTCCTCCGGCGTCGGCTCGCTGCCCTCGCAGGGAATGGTCCGCCAGAACGCCTGGGCGGTGGGACTGGGGTCACGCTGCCCGGCGGCGATCGCGGCGCGAATCTCCTCACGCACGGCGTCCACGGTCGTTCCCTCGCGCGCGGCGATCTGCCGCAGCGCGTTTTCGGCGATGCGAAGTTTTTTGCTGTCCATCCGTCATCCTCCTGTCGATTAGGCTATGCATAGCCTAATAGTAGCACGCATAGCCTACTTTGTGCAATATGGCTTTGTATTCTTGTACCTGTGTTACATAAAAATAAGGCAGGTAAAAGAAATGGACACGATCACCGCGCTGCGCACGCGCATTCTCCGGCTCTGCGAGGAGCGGAAGCTCACGATCAACCATCTGGCGACGATCTCGGCGCTCCCGCCGTCGAGCATCAAGAACATCCTGTACGGAAAGAGCCAGAACCCGAAGCTCCTGACGATCAAAATGATGTGCGACGGGCTCGGCATAACGCTCGGGGAATTTTTCTCCGCCCCGGAGTTTGACGGGCTGGAGCAGGAGATACGGTAAGAGACCATCCGCAAATCTACGCACCAGCGTAACATAATTTTCTGAATTACGCAAGTGCGTATACGCACGCGCGATCACCTCAATACTATCGGGTTGAGGTGATGCGCATGTCGGTAAAAGACGCGGTAGCGGCGCGGTTTGAAGCGCTCTGCCGGGAACGGGGCATAAAGCCGAACGAGTTGGCGACGCTTTCGGGCGTGACGCCGTCCACGGTGTACAGCATGCTGGACGCACGGCGGCGGGACGTCTCCGTCGTTACTGTCAAGAAGCTGTGCGACGGGCTCGGCATAACGCTCGGCGAATTTTTCTCTGCCCCGGAGTTTGATGCATTGGAGCAGGAGATTCAGTAATATAATATGTTTTCTCCGCGCTTGAAGGCTCCCTTGTGCAAAGGGAGCTGGCACGGCGAAGCCGTGACTGAGGGATTGTAAATCGCCGAACGGGATAACTTTCATGCATGCATGACGCATCTTTACAACCCCTCCGTCAAAATCTTCGATTTTGCCACCTCCCCTTACACAGGGGAGGCTTTGGCATTTCGCACGAATTTACACTTCAAATATAGCGCCAGATAGTGCCTATGGGAAGGACGCTGCGCTCTTATGGCTTTGCGCGGGGAAAGGCTTGCCATGCTTGCCTTTTCCCGCGCGTTGGTGTAAAATACATTCTTACCGCATATCCTTATTGTGGAAGCGTGCGGCGCATCACCGCAAAGGAGGGACTGCCTTGTCGGAAGCCAAAAAGCAAAACTATCTCCACGGCGCAGCGATCATGGTCGGAACGACGGTCATCGTCAAGATCGCGGCGTTCTTCTATAAACTCCCGCTCGGCAGCATGAAGCTGCTCGGCGACGAGGGCTTTGCCCACTTTATGGTGGCGTACAACATCTACAGCTTTTTCCTCACGCTGGCGACCGCCGGGTTCCCGGTGGCGCTCTCGCGCATGATCTCGGAGGCCGACACGCTCGACCGGCCCGCACAGGTGCAGCGCATCTTCCGCACCGCCGCCGGGACGCTCGCGGCCATCGGCGGGTTCTTCACGCTGCTGATGGTCCTCTTCAACCGCCAGCTCGCCGCGATGATGGGCAACGTGGACGCCGCGCCGAGCATTCTTGCGCTTGCGCCCGCGGTCGTGATCGTGTGTCTCACCTCCGCTTACCGCGGCTACTGCCAGGGGCGCGGGAACATGATCCCCACGGCGTTCGGACAGGTGATCGAGGAAGTCGGAAAGCTCGTCGTCGGCTTGACGCTCGCCTACCTTCTCATCCGCGCGAATAAGCCCCTGCCGGTCGCCTCAGCGGGCGCGATCTTCGGCGTAACGGCGGGCGCGGTCGGCGCGCTCGTCTATATGATGCTCTACAAGCGCCGCAACTACCCCGCGCGGCCCTACGGCACGGCGGACATCCCCGACAGCCGTGATACGATTGTAAAATCGTTCCTGCGCATCGGCATCCCGATCGCCATCGGTTCCTCGGTGCTCTCGCTCATCAACCTGCTCGACAATGCGCTCTGCCTCAACCGGCTGCAGTCCGCCGCCGGATTCGTGGAGAAAAGCGCCCGCGAGCTGTACGGCGTGTACGGCAAGGCGCAGACATTCTATAACCTGCCGTCGTACTTCATCACGCCGCTCACGCTGAGCATCGTCCCGGCGATCGTCGGGAATCTCACGCGCGGCAACCGCGCCGCGGCGGGCGAGCTCGCGGAATCGTCGCTGCGCATCTCCGCGCTCGTCACGATGCCGATGGCGGTGGGGCTCTTTGTCCTCGCCGACCCGGTGTTCCGCGTGGTCTACTGGGGCAGCAACCCGGCCGGGCCGGGCCTTTTGAAGCTGCTCGCTATTGCGTCGTTCTTCGTCTGCATGTCGATGATGTGCAACGCCATATTGCAGGCGAGCGGGAAGGAAAAGCTCCCCATCGTCAGCACCGCCGTGGGCGGCGTTGTGAAGATCGCGGTCAACTGGGTGCTCGTCGGCACGGCGGCCATCAACATCCAGGGTGCGCCGGTCGGCAGCATCTGCTGCTTTGCGATCATCTGCGTTATGGACTACATCTTCCTCTGCCGGACGCTCGGCAGCGCCCCGCGGCTGGGCCGCGTGCTCGGCGCGCCGCTCCTTTCGAGCCTTGCGATGGGCGTTGCGGCGTGGGCGGTGTATGGGCTCGTGCGCATCCCGCTGCGCGGCATGAACGAGCGGCTCGCTCTGGCGGTAGCGATGATCGTGGCCATCGCCGCGGCAGTGCTCGTGTACGTCGTGATGATCGGCCTTACCCGCGCCGTCACGATGGAGGATATGGCGCTCATCCCGCACGGGGAGAAGATCGGGCACATCCTGCATCTGCATACGCTTGATGAGACGCCGCGCCGGCCTTCCTCCGGCAGCATGCGCCGGAGCGCGAGCCGCGGCGGAGCGCATCTCAAAAAGAAAGACCGCTGAAAACGCGTTTTACCGGGGAAACGGGTAATATTCGCCAAAAAGATACGCAAAACCGGGCGTTTGCCGAATTTCCTCTTGCGTTATGGTGAAAAATATGATAGGGTTTTCGGGCGCGCAAAAAAGACGCTTTTCTTGCGCCGTAAGAAAAAAATCACAGCGGCCGGACGCGCGGCGGCGCCGAGGCTCTGACCGCAGGTTGTAAACAAAAGAGGAGGATAACCATGAACAAAACAGAACTTATCGCTCAGGTCGCCGAAAAGACCGGCCTTTCCAAGAAGGACAGCGAGCTTGCCGTCAACGCTTCTCTGGAGACCATCACCGAGACCCTCATCCAGGGCGAG
>CAVEPP010000004.1:0-20409 GCA_963617605.1 Alloprevotella sp.
GAGCGACACCGAGGACGACTGCTACAGCGTGTATCTCATGCCCTGGAAGATCCAGGAGCTTGTGAAGAAATATTCGGACTATGTCCGCTGGCCGATCCGCACCGACGTGGAGACGACCGAAAAGTATGAGACCGGCGAGGTGGACGAGGCCGGTATTCAGAAGATGGGCGTGCGCACCGTCACGAAGGAAGAAGTCGTCAACTCGATGATCCCCATCTGGCAGCGCAGCAAGAAGGAAGCCTCCGACGCCGACTGCATCGCCTTCTACAAAGAGAAGTTCAAGGACACCGAGGACCCCGTGTCCGTCATCCGCGTGAACGCCGAGGGCACCGTGAGCTACCGGTGCATGCTGTTTGTCCCGGCGAAGGCGCCCTATGACTACTACACCCGCGACTATGTCCCCGGCCTGCGGCTCTACTCCAACGGCGTGATGATCATGGAAAAGTGCCCCGACCTGCTGCCGGAGTGCTTCCGCTTCGTGCGCGGCATCGTCGATTCTCCCGACCTTTCGCTGAACATTTCCCGCGAGATGCTCCAGCACGACCGTCAGCTCAAGCTCATCTCCATGAATCTCGAAAAGAAGATCAAGGGCGAGCTGTCCCGCCTCATGGAGTGTGACCGCGAGAAGTACGAAAAGTTCTTCAACGTGTTCGGCACGCAGCTCAAGTACGGCATCATCGGCGATTACGGCATGAAGCGCGATCTGCTGACCGACCTTCTGCTCTACCGCAGCGCGGAAAAGGAAAAGCTCGTCTCCCTGCGCGAGTATGTGGACGCGATGCCGGAAAACCAGAAATACATCTACTACGCCGCCGCCGAAACGCCGGAGCGCGCCGCGAAGCTCCCGCAGACCGAGCAGGTGCGCGCCAAGGGCTTCGACATCCTCTGCTTCTCGACCGACGCGGACGAGTTCGTCGCGGAGATCCTCGGCAGCTACGCCGAGAAGAAGTTCTGCAACGTCTGCTCGCAGGATCTCGGTCTCGAGTCCGACGAGGAGAAGGCCGCCGCCGACAAGACCGACGAGGAGTTCAAGCCCCTCACCGACTTTGTCAAGGAGACGCTCGGCGACGCCGTGGCGAACGTGAAGATCTCCCGCAAGCTCAAGAATTACGCCGTGTGCCTCTCCGTCGAGGGCGGCATCACGCTCGAAATGGAGCGCTACTTCCACGCCATGCCGGGCGCCGACCCGAACGCGATGCGCGCGCAGCGCGTGCTCGAGCTCAATCTCGATCACCCCGCCGTCAAAGCGCTCGACGCCGCGCGTACCGCGGACCCGGAGCGCGCCGCTGTCATGGCAAAGGTGCTCTTCGCGCAGGCGCAGCTCGTCGCCGGTATCACACCGGACGATCCGGCGGAGTATGGCGAGCTCGTGTGCAAACTGTTTTAACGCCCCAAAGCCTCCCCTGTGTAAGGGGAGGTGGCACGGCAAAGCCGTGACGGAGGGGTTGTAAGGCTTAACAATCCCTCAGTCAGCTTCGCTGACAGCTCCCTTTACACAAGGGAGCCCTTATTGAATCGGAGGAACTATGAGCGACCAAGACAAACGCCTGGGCGTATATTTTCACATACCGTTCTGCGCATCGAAGTGCGCGTACTGCGACTTCTGCAGTCTGCCGGGCAGGGACAAGCTCATGCCCTACTACCAGGACGCGCTGCTCATTCAGCTGCAGGAAACGATGCCCCGCATGACCGATTACTTCATCGACACGGTGTATTTCGGCGGCGGCACGCCGAGCTACTACGGCGCGCGGCGCATCGTGGAGATCTTGCAGGAGCTGAAGGTCACGAACCGGCTGATGAAGCAGAGCGAGATCACCGTGGAGTGCAACCCGGACAGCGTCCGGCGCAAGGAGCTGCGCATGCTGCGCAAGGAGGGCGTGAACCGCCTTTCCATCGGCGCGCAGAGCGCCAACGACGACATTCTCCGTCTCATCGGCCGCCGCCACAACTGGCGGCAGGTGGAAATGGCGGTGAAGCGCGCGCGCAAGGCCGGCTTCCGCAACGTGAGTCTTGATCTCATCTACGGTCTGCCGAGCCAGACGCGCGAGGACTGGGCCGACACGCTCACCAAGGCGCTCGCGCTCAAGCCCGCGCACATCTCCTGCTACGGCCTGCGTCTTGAGGATGGCACGCCCATGTACGACGAGTATGAGGGCACCGACATCCTCCCCTCCGACGACGATCAGGCGGATATGTACCTTTACGCCGTGGACTTCCTTTCGCGCCACGGCTTCCGGCAGTACGAGATCTCCAACTTTGCCCGCCCCGGCTACGAGAGCCGACACAATCTCAAGTACTGGCGGCTGGACGATTACATCGGCTTCGGCGCGGCGGCGGCCTCCAACATCGGGCTGCTGCGCTACACCTACACCCATAACGTGCGCGAGTATATTTCCGGCGTTTTGGGGGACAAGGATATTATCGCCGAACAGGAGGAACTCACGCCGTTCGACCGCGCGAGCGAGTATCTGATGCTCGGCATGCGCACCGCGGGCGGCATCTCCCGCGAAGAGTATATGAGCGTATACCAGAGCAGCTTCGATAAGCTCGAAGAGATGCTGGAGGTATTCGAGGAAAACGGCTGGGCCGTGTGCGACAACGGCCGCTGGCACTTCACGCCCGGCGGATTTCTCGTCTCCAACGTCCTCATCGGCGTGCTGCTCGAATCGCAGACGAAAGAGAAATTCAACGCGAACCCGTGGATCCGCGAGGCGTTTGAGGCAAAGGGGCAGAAGGTCCCGCTGCCGACGGCGTCCGAGCCGTATATGAACTGACGCAAGATAGAGAAAGGCGGTACCCATCATCCGTAACGACGAGAATTACATCCCCTTCCCGGACGAAGAGCCGCAGGAGGCGGGGAATACCGAATATAACGAATATGAGCCCAAACCGGAGATCGTCGGCGAAAGCTACGATTCCGCCGGCTGGGAAACCGGCGAGACCGTGACCGGCGAGCCGGAGACCGCGCCGCGCCCGCTCAGCCGAAAGGAGCGCCGCGAGCGTGAAGCCGCAGCGGAACGCGAGAAAAACTCCCGCGCCGCGAAGTGCGCGAGGCGCGAGGCAGAGGACGCCGCGCCCCCGGCGGATCTTCCGCCGCTGCCGGTGCGCGCGCGCCGGGCAGAGCGCGAAGAGCCGGAGACGGAAGCGCCGAAAAAGCGCTCCCGCCGCGCAAGCGAAGCGCCCATTACGCCGGACGCTCCCGCGCCGCGCGGGGGCTGGAAGCTGCCGGTCATCATCGTGTGCGTCATTTTGCTGCTTCTGCTCGCGCTCGTTGTGACGGGTGCGCTGCTCGTGCACAAAGTGGATACGATCTATCCGGGCGTACAGATCGCGGACATCGACCTTTCCGGCATGACGCGCAACGAGGCGCGCGACAAGCTGCTCGTGCTCGGCCATGAGCGCTACGACGGCTACTCCGTCACGGCGAACCTCCCGCTCGGCAACACGCTCGCCATGTCCTCCGCGGACGCGGGCATGCGCTTTTCCGCCGACGCCGCGGCGGACGCCGCCTGGAACTATGGCCGCGGCGACGGGCTGTTCGGCGCGCTCGTAAAGTATGTCCAGTGCCGCTATCTCGGCAAGTGCGGCTTTGCTTACGAGGGAAATCCCTTTGAAGTGACGCTCGACGAGGCGAAAATGCGCTCCATCATCGAAGCGAAGGCCGTGGATATCAACGAGCAGCTTCTTGAGAGCAGCATCGTTATCGGCGAGGACAGCATCACCCTTCTCAAGGGCGCGAGCGGCATGACGCTCGACACCGATTCGGTGTTCACCTCCTTCCGTGACGCCTTCCTCTCCGGCGGCAGCACGTCGTTCACCTACGAGAGCGCGCCGAACACGGACGAGACGTTCGATTTCCAGGCGCTTTATAATGATATCTATTCCGAGGTCGCCGAAGCGGAGATCCTGTATAACCCCGACATCGTAACGACCGACCCCGGCAAGGACGACGGCAAGGGCGAAAAGCCCGCCGCGACTCCCGAACCCACGGCGACCCCCGCGCCGTCCGACACACCGGAGGCCTCCCCCGAGGCATCGGCAGAGACCGGCGCAGCAGACGTATCGCAGATCGACTTCAACGGCGAGCCGTTCATCGTGACGCAGTCCTCCGTCGGGCGCACATTCGATGTGGCCGAGGCGGAAAAGGCCTGGGCCGCGGCGTCCTACGGCGACACGGTCACGATCCCGATGACCGTAACGAACCCCGAGCACACCACGGAGGAGATCAACGCGATGCTCTTCCGCGACGAGCTCTCCAAAAACTGGACGATGGTCCGGCTCTGGAACCGCGACTACTGCAATGAGGTGCGCACGTCGCTCTCCGGCAGCGGCGCCGACCGCATTTCCAACGTGAAAAAGGCGTGCGGATTGCTCGACGGGCTGGTGCTTATCCCCGGACAGTCGTTCTCCTTCAACGATACGCTCGGCGAGCGCACCGAGGCCAACGGCTGGAAGCCCGCCACGGCTTACGCGAACGGCGAGGTGCGGCAGGAATACGGCGGCGGCATCTGCCAGGTGAGCTCCACGCTCTACAACGCTGTGCTCTACGCCAATCTTGAGATCGTCGAGCGAGCCTGCCACCAGTTCCAGGTGGGCTACCTCCCCTGGGGCATGGACGCTACGGTGAGCTGGGGCTGGCCGGACTTCAAGTTCCGCAACGACGCCGAATACCCCGTCAAGATCCACGCCTGGGTGGATGACGACACGAACGAGTGCTGCATCCAGATCCTCGGCACCGACGTGAAGCACCAGTACGTGCTCATGCAGTTCAATAACTGGGAGGTCTTTGACGAGACCGGCACGTATTTTGATGCCAGCGGCAACCCGCTCTCCGTCGGCATGGCGGCGGCGACGTGGCGGCTGGTGTTCAACGACGGCGACGACTACAACACTGCCACCCCCATCAGCAAGGAATACGAGGCCTACAGCACCTACAACTACCACACCGAGGACATCGAAGCCCGAAACGTCCCGCAGGGCTGAGCATAAAAGAAAGTCAGGAGAGAGAAGCATATGGAAAAACCGACCTTTTATATCACCACGCCGATCTACTACCCCTCCGCGAAGCTCCACATCGGCCACGCCTACTGCACCGTTGCAAGCGACGCGATCGCCCGCTACAAGCGTCTGTGCGGCTATGACGTGATGTTCCTCACCGGCACCGACGAGCACGGCCAGAAGATCGAGGAGAAGGCCAAGGCCGCCGGCGTCACGCCGCAGCAGTTCGTCGATAAGATC
This sequence comes from Alloprevotella sp., assembly GCA_963617605.1. Classification (GTDB taxonomy): domain Bacteria; phylum Bacillota; class Clostridia; order Oscillospirales; family Oscillospiraceae; genus Apopatocola. The sequence continues at coordinate 5,239 of CAVEPP010000004.1, forward strand.
GTCACCGGCGAGAAGGGCGTGCTCGATCTCTGGAAGCTGATGAACATCTCGAACGACCGCTTCATCCGCACCACGGACGATTACCACGTTAAGAGCATCCAGCGCATCTTCCGCAAGATGTACGACAACGGCGACATCTACAAGGGCAAGTATTCCGGCATGTACTGCACGCCGTGCGAGAGCTTCTGGACCGAGAGCCAGCTCGTGAACGGCCGTTGCCCCGACTGCGGCGGCGAGGTCAAATACGCCGAGGAGGAAGCCTACTTCTTCCGTCTGAGCAAGTACGCCGACCGCGTGAGAGCTCTTCTGACCGGCGGCGAGTTCCTCGAACCCGCGAGCCGCGTGAACGAGATGGTCCATAACTTCATCGACTGCGAGGGCGGTTTGCAGGATCTCTGCGTCTCCCGCACGAGCTTTACGTGGGGCGTGCCCGTGGACTTTGACCCCGGCCACGTCGTGTACGTCTGGATCGACGCGCTTTTCAACTACACGACCGCGCTCGGCTACGAGAACGACAAGTACCACGACTTCGATAAGTATTGGCCCGCGGACGTACACATCGTCGGCAAGGAGATCGTCCGCTTCCATTCGATCATCTGGCCTGCGATGCTTATGAGCGTGGGTCTGCCGCTGCCGAAGAAGGTCTACGGCCACGGCTGGCTCGTCATGGACGGCGGCAAGATGTCCAAGAGCAAGGGCAACGTCGTCGATCCCTACATGCTTGCCGAGCGCTACGGCGTGGACGCGCTGCGCTTCTTCCTGCTGCGCAGCTTCCCCTTCGGCTCGGACGGCAACTTCTCCAACGAGCTTCTCATTTCCACCATCAACACCGATCTCGCAAACGATCTCGGAAACCTTCTCTCCCGCACGACGGCCATGGCCGGCAAGTACTTCGGCGGCACGCTGCCGGAGACGCAGGAAGAGGGGCCGGAGGACGCGGAGCTTCTCGGGATGCTCGCCGCTCTTCGCGGCAAGTACGCCGCGCAGATGGAAAAGTTCCAGATGCAGAACGCTCTCGCGGAGGTGTTCCGCGTGATCGCCCGCGCCAACAAGTACATCGACGAGACCGCCCCCTGGGTACTTGCGAAGGACGAAGCAAAGAAGTCGCGTCTCGCGCGCGTGCTTTATAATCTCCTGGAAACGCTGCGCGTGTGCGGCACGCTCCTAAAGCCCTTCATGCCCGAGAGCATGGATAAGCTCGCCGCGCAGATCGGCGCGGACGAGGCCGCTATGAGCTGGGAAGCCGCGGAAAAGTACGGCGTTCTCCCCGCCGCGGTATCCGTCACGAAGGGCGAAAACCTCTTCCCGCGCATCGACATGGAGAAGGAGCTTGCCGCGCTCGAAGCACTCAAGGCGCCGAAGGAGGACCCCATCGAGCCGTTCAAGCCGAACGTGGTGTTCGACGATTTTGAAAAGTGCGACTTCCGCGTCTGCCGCGTGCTCAAGTGCGAGGCCGTGAAAAAGTCGCAGAAGCTGCTGCGCTTTGAGCTGGACGACGGCTCGGGCACAACGCGCCAGATCCTCTCCGGCATTGCCATGCATTATAAGCCGGAAGAGCTCGTCGGCAAGACGGTCGCCGCGATCGTCAACCTGCCGCCGCGCAAGATGATGGGGCTCGAGTCCTGCGGTATGCTGCTCTCCGCCGTGCGCATGGTGAACGGTAAGGAAGAGCTGCACCTCGTCATGCTCGACGGCAGCATCCCCGTTGGCAGTATTTTGTGCTGAAATCGAAAAAGGCTCCCTCAAGTGTATGAGGCAGCCTTTTCTCTTGAAAAATATAAAAACCGGCGCCGGAGTTCATCACGCTCCGGCGCCGGCTTTTAAGAAAGAGAGGCGTTATCGGAAGAACTGCTTTCCGATGGTTTTATCATAAACCATTTTGCCGCTGGACAGGCAAATAGTTTTTTCACCCGATTTTCGGGGGCCTTTTTGTGCGAAAAGACGGCGTCCGAAAAACGAAAAACGCCGCGATCGCCGGAAACTTTGCGTTTTCCGGTGATCGCGGCGTTATAGCAGCTTTATCCCTCTGATTCGCGGACGGGCAGCCACGCCTCGTAATAGCGCAGCAGCGCGCCGTCGGACGTGTCATTCACGATGTCGCGGCCATAGACCGTCCCCTCCGGCGTCAGATCTTGCTGCGCGGCAAAATCGTAGAGCGGCCGGAGCGCCTCGCGGCGGAGAAAGTCCATGCCCGGCGTTTCGATCACGGTGTACAGGCAGTACCGCGCCGGGACAAACACCGCGCCCGGCAGCGCCGTGAAGCCCAGCTCCTCGGCAAACGGCGAGGGCATCGTCACGTCCCAGTCCGTGCAGTCGTCCGGCTCGCCCACGGCGGGAAGCGAGAACGCAAACGCGAACGCGCTGCCGCACTTGGAGTGTGCCGCGCGGCTCGCCTCTTCAAAGCAGATGTGCCCGTCGCGGCTGTAGGGCACGTGCCAGCACGCCGGGCGCTCGAGATACATCACCCGCCCGCGGCAGACGCCGAGCCGGTCGAGCTGCGCAGACAGACGGTCGAGGTTGAGCCGCGCGAGCCGGAGCGCACGCTGCTTTCGCTCGATATCCGCGCGTTTTTCCTCCAGCAGCGCGCCGAGCCGGGGCGTGATCGCGCCGGAGAGCACCTGTTCCGTCTCCTGCAGGGAGAAGCCCTGCGCCTTATAGAGACTGCGCCGAACGAGATTGAGCACATCGTAGTACGAATACAGCCGCTGCCCCTGCGCGCCGCGCTGCGGCACAACGACGCCGATGCTGTCGTAATACCGGATGGTCTGCGGCGTGAGACCGGTCAGCGCTGAAACATCGTGCACGGTGTACTGCGGATAGGACATGTCATAAAACCGGGAACTCATAACGACCCCTTCTTTCGGGAAACGGATAAATTACTGCGCGGCGGATTCCTTTTTGGACGTGGTGTTCTGCAAAACGATACCCGCGAGCACGAGCACGATGCCGACGACGCAGAGAACGCCGAACGGCTCGCGGAACACGAATACGCTCACGAGCGTTTCTACCACGGGCTCGCTGCTCGCAAGAATGGACACCGTGCCGCTCTTGCAACCGTGCAGCGCCAGCGAGAAGAAGCGGTAAGCCAGAAAGCCCGTCGTGAGCGCCATGGCGATGCCCACGAGGAATATCTTCCAGCCGGAGAAGAGCACCGCGAACGGACGGTAATACCCCTCGCGGAAGAGCAGCAGGTCCATAACGATGCCGAACACGGCGGCAAACACGCAGATCCAGAAGCTGACGGCCTTGCCGGTATAGCCGCAGCCGAGAAGCGCGCGCGTGAGAATGTTGATAAGCGCGAACGCGATCGCGGATCCCAGCCCACAGATGAGACCGAGCAGCGTCACCGTGCCGCCGAAGCCGGACACGCACGCACACCCGGCGATGCAGAGGACGATCGCAAACACCGTGCGGCGGGAGATACCATCCTTGAACACAACGTGCGCCATGATGGTGACGAACACCGGCGAGAGATACATGAGGATGCAAGCCGTGGAGATGGACATCATGTTGATCGCGTTATAGTAGCAGAACGAGAACATGCCCTGTCCGAGAATGCCGACGGCGGCGAAGAGCCAGAAGTCCTTCCTGTGCATTTTGAGCTGGCGGATATTACCGAGTGCGGTGCAGAAGAAGCAGAGCGCGGCCACGGAGCAGCGGATGGCAAGAATGCCCATCGTGCTCAGTCCCGCGGCGGTCAGCGTGCGGGTAAAGAGACCGGTCAGGCCGAAAAATGCGCCGGACAGCACAGCGGCGACGGCGTAGCGATTCATAAAATATCCCTCTCTCTATTATAATAATAACAGAATATGGCATACAGCGGCTATAAGGCAAAGTAAAAATCCAGCAAAGATTTTTGCCGGATTTTTGGCGTTTTGACGGAATTCAAATCGAAAACAAGCCAAAATGCGCGCTATTCCATCCGGCGCACCCTGTCGATTGGTTACGTTAACTATAAGGCCCCCTTGTATAAAGGGGGCTGCCAGCGAAGCTGACTGAGGGATTGTAGTCTCCCGAAAATGACAATCCCTCCGTCACGGCGCCACGCGCCGTGACACCTCCCTTTGCACAAGGGAGGCTTCAAAAAGAAAAGTGCGGGAGCCGAAGCTCCCGCACCTCTTATTATTCGCTTACGTCCACGCCGCGCGCGCGAAGCTGCTTGCGCAGCCGGGCGGCGTCGCCGAAGAAGACGACGGCGTCGAGCCCGACGCGCTGTGCGCCCTCGGCGTTCGTGGCCGAGTCGTCGATGAACACGCACTCTTTCCGGTCCAGGCCGAATTTTTCGAGCGCGCCATCAAAGAATGCCGGATCGGGCTTGAGCAGCTTCACATCCGCCGAGCGGTAGATGCGCTCCTCCGGGAAGTGCTCCGAAGCCGCGAACCGCGGCCAGTATTCCCGGTGGCGCGGCCCGGCGTTCGTGAGAAGGTACAGCTCGTACCCTTTTCCATAAAGCTCGTCCGTGAGCGCCTTCATGCCCTCGACCGGAAGCTCCGGGCGGTCCCAGTGGCAGACGAGCTTTTCGACCGCGCCGCGCAGCGGCTCGCCGACGCGCGCCGTGACGCGCTCGATGATCTCCGCTTCGGTGATCGTGCCGCGATCCAGCTCGATCCAGTCGATGCTGCCGTATAGCTCGCGCAGCATCAACTCCTGTTCCGCCTCCGAAAGGCCGGCCCTTTTCACGTACTCCTTCGGCGCGAACCGGATGAGCACGTTGCCCATATCAAAAAGAATGTTTTTTATCATTGCGGGCTTGCCGCCTCCGCCGGCTGTTTTTTGTGGAACAGGGCCTTCATGCGGTCCATGCGTTTCCGGCGGCGGTCGCGCGCTTCAAGCCTCTCGCCGAGATCGCGCGCGCCCACGCCGTATACGAGATACAGAATGAGGCCCGACACGAGCATGATGAACACCGTCGAAGCGCACCGGCGGCCGGAGGCGTTGACGTTGTAGCCGTACAGCCCCTCCTCGCGGCACATGCTCTGGATGACCATGGCGTACGTTGTGCCGTAGGTACTCGCAAACGTTGCCGACATATCGTACTCGGTGAAGAGCGCGTTGAAGTTCAGCGCGAACACCGCGAGCACGCTCGGCAATATGATCGGGAGCTTCACCTTGAGGAACGTCCGCACCGGCCCGGAGCCGAGATTCCGCGCGGCATCCTCCAGCTCCTCGTCGATCGCGTAGAACGATGCCTTGATCATTCGCAGCGAGAACGGCAGCTTTACGACCATATAGGCAATAACGATCAAAATTCGCACGCGGTCGGCATAGTACAGGTTCTGGCCGAACACATACCAGACGTCGCCGCTGTTGAAGAACGTGCGGTAAGAGTAGCAGATGAGGATCGTCGGCAGCAGCCACGGGAAGAGCAGCGCGTATTCGAGGATCGTGCCGGTCTTCTTGTGCTTGAAGATATAGTTGCAGGCGACGACGACGATCACGCACGCGAGCGCCGCGGCGATGACGGACATGACAAAGCTCGTCTGGATGCCGCTGAGCGTCGCCTCATTGGAAAACACGCCGGAGATCGAGCCCTCGCGGACTTTATAGGTGCCGCGGGACGTGAGATATGAATAGTCCTGCTTGCCGAAGTAGTTCACGAGCGTCCACTGCGAAAGATCGAGCTTACGCATGCGCACGGCGCTGAACGTCTGGAACGAGAAAATGACGATCATCACGACCGGGGTCATGTAGATGATGAACAGGACGTAGGCATAGATGTGCGCAAGGACGTTCGCCACGGGGTTCGTGATTTTCTGCTTCTGGAGCTTTGCTTTCGTCTTGGAGACGGAGAGGTAATGCCCCTTGCGCTCGTAGGACGAGAGAACCGTGAGCAGGAGGATCGTGAAGCACGCGAGGATGATCGAGAGCAGCGCCGCGCGCGCCTGCGGGAACGCCTCGTCCGCCACGGACGAACCGGCCAGACGGACGATCTCGGGGTTGATGGAGTCATAGCCGAGCAGCGTCGGCGCGCTCATGGCGCACAGGCCCGTGATGAACGTCATAACCGTGAGCGAGAAGAGCGTCGGCAGAAGCGTCGGGAATACGACCTTCCAGAGCACCTTGAAGGGCTTCGCGCCCATGTTGCGGGCGGCCTCGACGGTGTTGTAGTCAATGCCGCGGATGGCGTTGCGCAGGAAGAGCGCGTGGTTGCTCGTGCAGGCAAATGTCATCGTGAAGAGCACCGCGTTGAAGCCGGTGAACCAGTTGGTGTTGATATTCGGGAACACTTCCTTGAGCTGGGTGGTGATGATGCCGTCGCTGGCGTAGAGAAACATATAGCCCGTGACGAGCGCGACGCCGGAGTAGATAAGCGTCGTCATATAGCCGAGACGGAGGATCTTTGCGCCCTTGATGTCAAAGTACTCGGTCAGCAGCACGATGGAGATGCCGACGACGTTGACCGTGATGACAAGGCACAGCGCCAGCTTGAGCGAGTTCCACACGTACCGGGGCATGGACCCGGCAAGGAAGAAGCGGATGACCGCGAGGGGATCGGACTCCCCGGCGGCGTTCTTGACGGTGAAAATGCTGGTGAGCGTGTTCAGGCACGGCAGCAGCATGAACCCGAAGAAGAGATACGCGAAGAAAATGCCGCCGATGATCTGCAGCATTTTGATCGGCTGGAAGGGCTTCGGCCGCAGTGTCATTTCCCGGCCTCCTCCCCGTTGGGAGCGTAGCTCATAAGATCGTCAGCGTGGACAGTGACGGTCACGGCATCGCCGGTGTCGTGCAGATGCACGCCGTCGTTGCGCTCGATGACCTTGAGCGTCTGGCTGCCGACGTTGATGTAATACTTTATATAGAGACCGTAATACTCTCTCGATTCCACGGTGCCGGAAAGCGAAACAGCGCCGTTGGCCTCGTGCTGCGCGTCGTTCACGTGGACGCGCTCGAGACGGATGTAGTGGTGGTGCGCCGGGTCAAGCTGCGCGCCTTTGGCGTTGAGCTTTTCCACAACGTCGTCCGAGAGACGGTTGATATCGCCGATGAAGTTGCACACGAATTCCGTGGCGGAGTGGTTGTAAATCTCGTTCGGCGTGCCGATCTGCTCGATCACGCCCTTGTTGAACACCGCGATGCGGTCGGAAAGCGTAAGGGCCTCCTCCTGATCGTGGGTAACGTAGATGCTCGTGATGCCGAAATCCTTCTGCATCTTCTTGAGCTCCAGACGAAGCTGTACGCGGAGCTTGGCGTCCAGGTTGGAGAGCGGCTCGTCCAGGCAGATGATCGCGGGCTCGGTGACGAGCGCGCGGGCGATTGCGACGCGCTGCTGCTGGCCGCCGGAGAGCTGCGACACGGCTTTCTTGAGCTGCTCGTCCGAAAGATCGACCTTTTTGGCGATGGCGCGGACCTTTTCGTCCACCTCGGCCTTCTTCATTTTCTTGACGCGCAGACCGAACGCGATGTTGTCGTACACGGTCATCGTCGGGAAGAGCGCGTAGCTCTGGAACACGATGCCGATGTTTCGGTCCTCGATGGGCACATGGGTGATGTCGCGGTCGCGGACGAACACCTGGCCCTCGGCCGGCTCGATAAAGCCGGTGATGGTGCGGAGCGTTGTCGTTTTGCCGCAGCCGGACGGGCCGAGGAACGTGAAGAATTCGCCCTCTTTCACGTGGACGTTGATGTCGTGCAGCGCGGTGAAGTCGCCGAATTTGACGACGATGTTATTGAGCCGGATCACAGTGGCATTCCTTCCTCTCTTTTGCCGGGACTATGGATGGGCGGCGGATGATTTTTCGGGAAATATGAAGTATGGCGAGCCGCGGGGCTCGCCATACAGCTCTTTGAACAGGCCCCCTTGTGCAAAGGGGGCTGTCAGCCGTCAGGCTGACTGAGGGATTGTTATTCCCGGAAACCGGGCTTTTACAACCCCTCCGTCTCGGCTGCGCCGCTTGCCTCCCCTTGCGCAGGGGAGGCAAGCGGCGCGGAACCGGAAAGATTACTCAGCCTTCTGCGTCAGAGTCGCCCAGTCGAGGGTGTCCCAATCGGGCTCGGGGCGGGCGTCGCTGGGATCGGACCAGTAGAAGCCGAGGTTGGTCATGATGTTCGTCCACTCGGCGCTGTGCGCAGCGACGTAAGCGGCGTAGGTCATGTCGGTGCCTTCCACGGTCGTGAGGGCGAAGTTCTTGATGAGGTAGATCTCGGGGACGTCGGAGCCGTAGACCAGCTCAACAGCACCCTGGTTGCAGGGGAAGGAGTCGAACTCTTCGGCCCAGGCAGCCTGGGTCTCGGCGGAGCCGAACCACTCGGCAAACGCCTTGACAGCTTCGGTCTCTTCCTCGGTGCGGCCTTCCTTGTTCAGGATGCCGAGGTACTCGGCGATGTAGTAGGTGCCGTCGTCAATGTCGACGAGCTTCCAGCAATCGGTGATGGGGTGCTCGGAGCCTTCCGCCGCGGCGTCCAGCTTGCCGTAGAGGGAGGAGGAGTAGAACGAGGAAACAGCAACGTCGCCCTTGTTCAGAGGATCAAAGCCGTACTTCCAGTCGTCGCCGCCGAACTTGCCCTCGGCGCAGTACTTCCACAGGGTCTTCCAGCCATCAACGGAGATGCCGCCGGCAGCGGAGGTGGGATCGGTGAAGGGGTAGAGCATGGCGGAGTTGATGTTGGCGTTGGTCGTGCCGCCGACCTTGTTCTGGCGGTACCAGGTGTAGCCGGAGTTCACAACGTCGGCCCAGTGCGCAAAGTGCAGCTCTTCGCCGTTGGTGCCGAGCTCGTCGGTACGGTAGAGCATGAGGACGTTCTGGATGACGAGGCCGTAAGCCTGGCCGTCGTACTTGTATTCGCCGACCTGCTCGACCCAGGACGGAGTCCAGTCAACGAGGGACAGATTCTCATAGGTGCCGTCCACGACCTGGCCCCAGCGGGTCTCGTTCAGACCGAAGAGGATGTCGCCGTCCTTCTTCTCGTTGGCAGCCTGGATAGCGGCCGTGTCGCCGGAGATGACGCTGTTGTCATCGATGGAGATGGTGAAGCCGGCTTCCTTCGCCTCGTTCACGAGCCACGTGGTGCGCTCGGTGGAGTTGGAGTTGGAGTAAATGCGGATGGTATAGCCGGAGTAATCCTTCGGGGTCTCCGTCTCAACGGGCTGCTCGGCGGGCTGTTCCGCGGGAGCTTCCGTCGGCTCGGTGGCCGGAGTCTCGGCCTGGGTGCCGCAGGCAGCCAGCGAGAGGACCATGACCAGAGCCAGAATGAGAGCAAGTGCTTTCTTCATGGGTTATCTTCCTCCTAAAATTGATCCCCTGTACGGGAATTTGTGCCTTACATTATAGCCGCTTCACTGGGAAAATGCAATAGAACATTGGCGCAAATTTGTAGTGTTTTGTGTAGTTTGCCCCCAGGTGAAAAACAAACATCCTTTACACCGCTTTACAATGTAAATTCCAGCGCGGAGGAAGCGTCGATATTGACCTGCTGCGCAAGGAACGGAGCGAGCTGCCGGGCAATCGTGCGCGCGCCGTGCTCTCTGTCGCTCTCGATATTGAGCGGCAGGATCGGATCGTGCAGTGAAAGGCGCAGGAGGAACCAGCCGTCGCCGTGGGCTTTATCGAGATTTACGCGCACGCCCTCGCAGTTGTCCGGCGCGATGCTCCAGCCGGGCTGCTCCTTCGCATACTCGGCGAGAGCATCGAGCACCGTCTCTCCCGCGGCGCGGAAGTCCTCCGCAAGGATCTTCAGCCGGAATTCGCGGCTTTCGACCGGCTCCCGGAGGCCCGCGAGCAGCCCCTCGAGCGAGCGCCCCGCGGCGATCTCCATCAGAAAGCGCGTGACGAGATACGCGCCGTCGTCAAGGAAATAGTTCTCCTTGAGCGCCGCGTGGCCGGAGGTCTCAATGGCGAGCTGGCAGTCCTGCCCCGCGGCGTTGAGCCGCAGCGCCTCGTTGATGACGTTGCGGTAGCCGCGGCGGAAACGGCGGTGCACGCCGCCGTGCGCGGCGATGAACTCCGCAAGCCCCGTGGACGTGATGGAATCGGTCACGATCGCCGTGCCGGGGTGCTCGCGCAGCAGTATGGCGGAGATGAGCGCGATGAGGCGGTTGCGGTTGAGCTCCTCGCCGTTCGGGAGCACCGCTCCGGCACGGTCCACATCGGTATCGAAAATGACGCCGAAGTCGGCGCGGTTTTCGAGCACCGCCGCGCGGATGCTCTCCATCGCCTCGGGCAGCTCGGGATTCGGCACGTGGTTGGGGAAGCGCCCGTCGGGGTCAAGATAGCGGCTGCCGGCCGTGTCCGCGCCGAGAGGGGCGAGCACGCGCTCGGCGAAAAAGCCGCCCGCGCCGTTCCCGGCGTCCACAACGATGCGCCGTCCCGCGAGGGGCTTTTCGTTCCCGTTCGCCGCGGCGATGATCTTTTCACGCAGAATGGCGGCGTAGGTCTCCATAAATTCGCCCCGCGCCACGCTTCCGCCGGGAGAGAGCGGCGTCTCCTCCGCGGCGAGACGGAGGATCTCGCGCACGTCCGCGCTCTCCGCGCCGCCCGCGGCGGTGAAAAATTTGAGGCCGTTGCGGTTCCACGGCAGATGGCTTGCCGTGATCATAACGGCGGCGTCAAAGGGGTGTTCCCCCGTCACAGTCGTCATAAACATCGCCGGGGTGGTGCAGAGACCGAGATCGGTCACCTCCGCGCCGCACGCGGCGAGCGTTTCGCAAAGCGCTGCGGCGATCGCTTCACCCGAAAGACGCGAGTCGCGCCCGACGCTCACGCGGCAGCGCTCTTTTCCGAGCCGCGCGCGCAGAAAGCGCGCAAAGCCGCCCGCGATGGCGCGCACCGCCGCATCGTCAAGCGTTACGCTCTCGCCCTCCACGCCCGCGAGCGCCACGCCGCGCACGTCGCTGCCGTTCTGCAGTTTGCTGAGATCCATATTCCGTTCCTCCCGGAAAATTTTTTTCGCGTTTATTTTACCGCGCCGCAGCGCCCTTTGCAAGTGCGCCCCGATTGCATTTGCGCCGCGGCTGTGGTATGGTAACAGCGAAAACGATTTCGAGGGATACGATGAAAGAGAAGCTCAAAAACATTCTGCGCACGGTGTGGTCGTGGCGGCGGAGGCCGTATCTGCTCTGGCTGCGCCGGAGAGTGAAAAACCGCCGGTTTCTCCTCATTGCGAGCGACTGCGACGGCGGGCTGCTGCACGATCTCGGGATGCAGTTCACCACGCCCACGGTCAATATGGCGTTCCACCGGTTTGAAAAGCTGTGCACGCATCTGGACGAATATCTCGCCATGACGCCCGTACCGGTGGACGCACCGGAGCGGAGCTACCCGATGTTCACGCTCGGCGAGGCGGTCATCGAGGGCACGCACTACAAAAGCCGCGAGGAATTTCTCGCCGCCTGGGAGCGCCGCATGCAGCGGTTCAACGCCTGCCGCGCGCAGGGATATGAGATATTGCTCATGGCGGACGAGACGAGTCTTTCCGAGAACGGCGGGCTGGCGGAGTATCTCGCCGCGCCGTACCGGAAGATCTGCTTTACGAACGACCCGGCCAAGACCGGAAAGGAGTTCGTGTACATCCCCGACCGGAAGAAGAACGGCTACCGCGACTCGTGGCGCACCGTGGGGCTGCTGGGCGTGCGCGTATTTGAGCGCGCAATGGACATCCCCGCATTTCTCGATCATACCGGCGAATAGACGTCAACGGCTCCCGGTCCCGGGAGCTTTTGACTTTTGACAGAAAAGGAAGTTTGACATGAACGCAAAAACAGGCAGAGATCCCGCGCTCGGCACCGCCCCGGTCGGCCGGCTCTTCTGGCGGCTGGCGCTTCCCGCGATCGCGGCGCAGCTCGTGAACGTGCTATATAATATTGTAGACCGCGTCTACATCGGCCATCTCCCGGATATCGGCGCGGCGGCGCTCACCGGCGTCGGCGTGACGATGCCGGCGATCATGATCATCTCGGCGTTCGCCGCGCTTGTGAGCTCGGGCGGCGCGCCGCGCGTTTCGATGCTCATGGGACGCGGCGACCCGGACGGCGCGGAGCGCATCATCGGCACGTGTACCTTCACGCTCTGCGCGATTGCGCTCGCGCTCACGCTCATCATGCAGCTTTTTGCCGCGCCGATCCTCCGTCTTTTCGGCGCGAGCGACGCGACGCTCCCCTATGCGCTCGAATACATCACGATCTACAGTCTCGGCACGATCTTTGTGCAGCTCTCGCTCGGGCTCAACGCCTTCATCACCGCGCAGGGCTTTTCCACAACGAGCATGCTCACCGTGACCATCGGCGCGGCGCTCAACATCGTGCTCGATCCGCTGTTTATGTTCGTGTTCGGCATGGGCGTGCGCGGCGCGGCGCTCGCAACGATCCTTTCGCAGGCGGTCTCGTGCGCGTGGGTCGTGCGCTTCCTCTGCTCGAAGAAATCGACGCTGCGGCTTCGCGCGAAGAATCTGCGGCTGGATGTGAAGCTCCTTCTCCCGTGTCTCGCGCTCGGCCTCTCGCCGTTCATCATGCAGATCACGGAAAACCTCGTCGCGGTCAGCTTCAACGTAACGCTCCTCCGCTTCGCCGGGGACACCGCCGTCGGCGCGGTGACGATCCTCACGACGACAATGAGCCTTTCCACGCAGCTCCTGCACGGTCTCACGCAGGGCGCACAGCCCATTATGAGCTTCAACTACGGCGCGGGGAACGGACAGCGCGTGCGCGAAACGTTCCGCATCGTGTTTATAAGCTGTCTCACGGGCTCCATGCTCGTGTGGGCCGTGTGCATGCTGTTCCCCGGCGCCGTTGCCGGGATATTCACGCCGGATGCAGAGCTCGGCGCTTACGCTGCGTGGGCCATGCGCATTTACATGGCCGCGAGCGGCATTTTCGGCATCCAGATCGCGTGCCAGCAGAGCTTTGTTGCGCTCGGGCAGGCAAAGGTGGCGATCTTCCTCGCGCTGCTGCGCAAGGTGATCCTGCTCATCCCGCTCATTCTGCTCCTGCCGCGGCTCGGCATTTTTGAAAACGCCGCCTTTGCCGTGTTCCTCGCCGAACCCGTCGCGGACACGCTTGCCGTGTGCACGACCTCCGCGATGTTCTTCACCCGCTTCGGAAAGCTCACCGCCGGAGCGGAAAACGTCTGATATATCCCAAAGGAGCGATTTCCATGATCATTACCGTAAGAGAATACACCCCCGCCGACGCTGCTGCGGCGGCGGAGATCTGGAACGAAGTCGTCCGCGACGGCGTCGCCTTCCCGCAGACCGAGCCGCTTACCGAGACGACCGGCGCGGAATTTTTCACCGCGCAGAGCCGTACCGGCATCGCCGTGAACGAAAGCGGTGAAATTCTCGGGCTTTACATTCTGCACCCGAACAACGTCGGCCGCTGCGGTCATATTGCAAACGCGAGCTACGCCGTAAAAGGCACGGCGCGCGGCGAACATATCGGCGAGGCGCTGGTGAAGGACTGCCTCGCGCAGGCGAGGACACTCGGCTTTCGCATCATGCAGTTCAACGCGGTCGTCGCGTTCAACACGCATGCGCGCCATCTCTATGAGCGGCTCGGCTTCACGCAGCTCGGCACGATCCCCGGCGGCTTCCGGCTCGACGACGGGACATATGCCGATATCTGTCCCTATTATAAAGCGCTCGATTGAGGTATACTACAGGACGGAGGGAGAAACCCCTCCGTCTTTTGCCCAAGGCTCCCTTGTGTAAAGGGCGGACTCTCCCCGTCGGGGAGAGATGTCGCCAAAGGCGACAGAGAGGGGGGGTGGGGCTGGCAGCCGTCAGGCTGACTGAGGGATTGTCATTTTGCGAACCCCGTCGTTTACAACCCCTCCGTCACGGCTTCGCCGTGCCACCTCCCCTTACACAGGGGAGGCAACAAGAAAAGAGGTATCCCATCATGTGCACAGCCGCCACATACAAAACCTCCGGCTTCTATTTTGGCCGGACGCTCGACTATGAGTTTTCCTACGGCGACGAGATCGTCGTGACGCCCCGGCGCTTCCCGCTCGCCTTTTGCGGCGGCGCGGCGCTCGATGGGCATTACGCTCTGCTCGGCATGGCGCATGTGGCGGACGGCTATCCGCTCTACTATGACGCGATGAACGAAAAGGGCCTCTGCATGGCGGGGCTGAACTTTGTCGGCAATGCCGTATACGCCGCGCCGCGCGGCGATGCGGGCGACGTCGCGCAGTTTGAGTTTATCCCATGGGTGCTCGCGCAGTGCGCCTCCGTTTCCGAGGCGCGCGTGCTGCTCGGCAAAACGAATCTCACCGGCACGCCGTTTTCCGCGAATCTTCCCGCCGCGCAGCTCCACTGGCTGCTTGCGGACAAGGATGACTGCGTTACGGTCGAGTCCACGGCGGACGGTCTGCATATCTACGACAACCCCGCCGGGGTCCTGACGAACAACCCGCCCTTCCCGCAGCAGCTCTTCCGGCTGAACGACTATCAAGCACTCTCCCCGCGGCAGCCGGAAAACACGTTCGCGCCCGCGCTCGATCTGCGCGCCTACAGCCGCGGCATGGGCGCGCTCGGGCTGCCCGGCGATCTCTCGTCGTCCTCACGCTTTGTGCGCGCGGCGTTCACGCGCGCCAATTCCGTTTCCGGCTCTTCGGAAGCGGAGAGCGTCAGCCAGTTTTTCCACATCCTCGGCGCGGTGGAACAGGTGCGCGGCTGCTGCGAAGTTGTGCCCGGCAAGCACGAGATCACGCTCTATACCTCCTGCTGCAGCGCACAGCGCGGCATTTACTATTACACAACCTACGAAAACCGCCGTATCAGCGCCGTGGACATGCACCGCTGCGATCTCGACGCCGCCGCGCTCGTGCGCTTCACGCCCCGCACGGCGGAGGATGTATTCTTCCAGAACTGATGCGTCGATTGACAAGGGCCCGCGCGTGCCCTTGTCAATCGACGCAACTGACAGCAAACACCCCAACGGACGAAAAGATCCGCTGGGGTGTTTACGTTCGAAGTGCCGGTCCTATTTCATTTTAATGCACTTCGCTGACAGGTACATATCTTCCGTCGCCTGCTGCGCGGCGATCAGCTTTTGCTCCGCGTCCTTCACATTGCCCGCCTGGATCAGACACAGCGCATCCGTGACCGCGCGAAACAGCTAGAAATACATACGGCGAAAAAGCAAAATACGTCCCTCCCTTCTGCGTCCGTTTTTGCACCCACATTTGTACGCATGTGTGTACATTATAATAGATTCTCTTTCTGATTACAATATGT
>CAVEPP010000005.1:0-17348 GCA_963617605.1 Alloprevotella sp.
GCAGTCTTGACCTGCGCTTCCTCGGCTTTCGCGTCAATCAGCCTTGCCATTCACTACACCCCCCATTCCACCGCCACACACAGCGGGGACACTTGCCGTAACAGGGCTTATGCATCGTCCTTTACCTCGCTTTCGAGCCACTTTTTTATATCAAGCGATATCAAATACAAAATGCTCATTCCGCACCACCCATTCGTGAGCCGCAATGGGGGCAGTAGGCAGACAAAACAGGCTCATCATTGCAGTCGTATACGGCTTCCTTCCCACATTCAGAGCATACATATCCGAAGATTGGATCGTGCCCTGCAAATTCAGGGTTCCAGCCGGTTGCCTCGCTTTCATACACGGGTTTCCAAAGCCCATACCGTACAGGCGCAACGTCGGCGGCGGGAATGCTGGATATTGCGGACACACGTTCTTTATCCTCAGGTCGGAGAATGTGCGCTGTGCGCGTTATCGACCCACGATCAATATAGTCAGCCATCGTTTTCTCCTTTCGGCGGAGCGGGGAGCGGCATCCATGCGACAACGGGCTTTCCTTTATAGATTTTGTCCCATATCCATTTCCAGCGGTATTTTGCTTTGTCGCGGATGCAAGCTCGCTCGTAGATCATCGGCCGGACGTTTTTCCCGTCCGTTGCAATGACGGTAACTTCTTCGTATCCGCTTCCGGTGCGGTTCACATCCGGCAGTCTTTCCTTGACACTGATCCATTGCGGGACGGAGACAGCGGGCATGGCTCCGATGACTGTGTATACCCCGTCAGAAATTATCTTTTCAAACAGGCTGCTATCTCCAAACCCCAACCGTTTAAGTTCAGATATAAGCGCTTCGCGGTCTATGTATTCAGCCATTGTCATTCTCCTTCCACACCGGACGGCTGTTCTTCCACTTGCGCCAGCGGATAAATCGCCACCGGGGCGGCTCGCTGTCCAGCCACTTGTTGAAATGCGCGATGTACTCAAGGCGCAGATTGTAACGGCGCTTCTTTTCCTGTTTTTCGTTCATTTCTCATCCTCCGTCATAACTTCTCGGTCAAGGATCGCGTCAATGGTTTCTACTGCGTCCAAAAGTGCATTCTCTACGGCAACGTTCGAATCCAACGCAAAAGCAGAGCCCTGAATTAGCCCCAGCATCCGCTGGATCGTGGAAAAATCCTTTTTTGTCATGGTTCGGCCTCCCAATTATCTTTCATGTTCAGATTCCTACGGCAGCAGGAGCATTTCTGATGCCGCTTGCCATCCCATTTGCATCATACACAGCCAACTCCCATCAGTCTTATGTCATTGAGTTGTGCGGGAAGATTATCTGGAAGTTCAACCCATGCAATCACTTCGTCTACAAGAAACTCGCAATCTTCACCGTGGTGGTAGAATCCGGGGATTGCTTCTTCATCCCAGCTATTGATGAACGACTTAGCATGGTAATTCCGCATAGTGTAAATATAGCCGGGATGGAGGATGAATTTCTCTATACAAAGGCACTGGCAGTCCTTATTCGGGAGCCGGTCTTCCACACTCGTGAAGTGCATGCCCGCAGAGGCTCGCGCCAGAAGGGTATTAAGCGTCATCCCGGAAGCGATAAGCTCGTCCTCAAACTTCTTGTACTCGCGCACATCGTCCGGCGACATTGTGGTATTTTCATACTTCTTGAGCTGTTCCCACACCTTCCGCTGACTGCATGCACCATCCGGGCAGTACTTGCCCCAGCGCTGTTGATAGCATTTCGCTATATCGCAGAAGTTGCCATCGAAAGTCAGCCGATCATAGGGCAGCTTCGATTTAGCCATTACTTTCACCCCTCCATTTGTAGTGGCTCCCGCCGTGGCATCCGGCGCACGGCGGTTTTGTGTCGTCTGCGTCTGCTGCATAGCACGTCTTACAGCAGGACGCGAGATACAGGTCTCTGCGCATCATCTGGATCTTTAAATCTTTGTCGTCCATGAATTTACCTCCTCGTTTTATATGTCAGTCAGAAAGGCGAAAATCAACCGATGGCGTCTCCAAAATGATATTTTGTGACAGCAATCGGAAACTCTTCGATCTCGGAAGCCCACTTTGCGGTTTCAGCTCCGTGAATGCTCTCCCAACACAGTGGAAAACCTCCAATGCCGTCGAACAGGCTGCCGAGCATCGCGCCCTCCGGAAGATGCGCCGCCATCCGCTCGAACATCCATCGCCAGAACGGAAGCGCGATGGAGTTGCCAAGCGCCTTATACTTTGGCGCATCTGCTTCCTTGTGCACACGGCCTTTTTCGTCCGGCCAGTCGCCGATGTCAACCCATCCATCTGGGAACCCTTGAAGCCGTGTGCACTCCAACGGAGTCAACCGGCGAACTACCATGCGTTCCATAACGTGCTGCTGCGTCCCTCCGCTGGCGTGAGCTTTCAGAGTACCGAATTGGTCTATGTAAGCGTTTTTCTCGTCGTCAATACAGGAGGAATCCACAAATGAGAGCAGCATGCATCATCCGCAGAACCACGGCGCGCCGTGGCGCCAAGCCCGTCGCCGAGTATCTGGAGACCGCGATCCCCAAAGCAAAATATACCCGTGACCGGTCCCGCGCCAGAGTGTATAACTACACCGGCGATGCCGAATACGTCATCCGCACAAAGCTGCGTGACGGGGCAAAATCGTACCAGTGGTTTGAAGCTATCACGCTTCAGGAAGGAAAAAGAAAATGAATACGAAAGCCGTCAGACTCCTCCTTATGTTCCTGTTCGGACAGGTCGTCCAGACCGCCGTGATGCTCATCGGCTTTGCGCTGAATATGCCTTCGATCTCCTGGTGGACGATCGTTTCCGGTCTCGTGATCTTCTGCGCCGCATGGCTCGGCGGATGCATTGCCGCGCCGGAAGCAGCCCGCTCCAAGCGCCACGCAAAATCCGCCGGGAACACCGCCATGGACGAAGCATCGAAATATCTTGACTGATCGCCCTTGCGCGGAACGCGCAAACAATCTATAATTGAGCTAAATCCCCACAAACATCATAGAAAAACTGTAAATAAAATTGCAAAAAAGAAAGGAAAAAATGTCATGTCTGAATCCAACGCCAATTATTCTCTCAACGAGCCCCGCTTCCAGCGCGTCATCAAGTACGCCACGTCCGCATCCAAGCAGATCCCCGGCGCTCTCGTACGCGTAGCGGAGAGCGAAGAAACGAACCTCAACACCGTCCGCCTGACGCTCCCCATTCCGTCCGAGATCAACAAGATCGCCGTCCACTACATCCACGACGCCGGCTTCGCCGCCGACAAGACCGAGCTCACCCCGGACGGCATCACCTTCACCGTGGACATGACGCAGCCCTACGAAGACTGAAACACGCAAGAAACTTAGCAGCCCCGGAAGCGCACGCTTCCGGGGCTTTAATTTTATTTTGAAGCGCAAAGATTCTTTGAGTCTTTGCGCATTTTTTTGGTTTTTACGTGCCCTTCGGTTGAAATTCGCCCACCTGGTTTGCATATACAGTGTAAGAAAAAAAGAAAGATAAAACCTTTCATAATTACGAATAAATCACTTTTGTCACCGTGTTACGCTGAAGCCAGAGTCGCAGGATGACGAGCTGCGGCAAAGGAGATAGATACGATGGATAACACTTTGGAACGTGCGAGAGACATTGCCATGCGGTTTGGACAAGTGACATGGGGCGATCTTATTGTTCTTTCCCCGCAGGAAGAACACGCGGTAATGGTTGCGCTTCGGATGTCTGCGATCATGCCCGGCGGCAAAGACCGGGTAACTACGATCCAATGCTTTTTGCTCCCGAACGATGACCGGAACGATCACGGACCGGATGACGAGGAATTGCAAAAACACATTCGCCAGTTTCTTCAGTTGGTTGCTGGATTTATGGGATGGTACGAGCATGGAGAGTAAAGAACTTTTATTTTTCGGCGACTGCATAACAAAGCTGAAAGAGCTACCCGCCGGCAGCGTGGATATGGTGCTCGCCGATCCACCCTACGGCACGACGCGCTGCAAATGGGACAGCCCCATACCGTTTGCCCCGCTCTGGGACGAGCTGCACCGTGTTGTGAAAAAGGACGGCGCCATTCTTCTTTTCGGCGGCGAGCCGTTTGGGAGTGCTCTGCGCCTCTCGAACCCAAAGGAATACCGGTACGATTGGATATGGCAGAAAACGTCCCCTACCGGCTTTCTGAACGCCCGGCGGCAGCCGCTGCGGGATGTGGAAAACATAGCGGTGTTCTATCGATCTCCGCCCTTATATATCCCGCAGAAGACATCCGGCCACACCCGTAAGGTGAGTTCGGCGTACAGCAAGCGGAATTGCCGAAAAGGGGAGGTCTACGGAACCTACGGCGCTACGTCCTACGACAGTACCGAACGCTACCCGACGCAGGTGCTTCGCTTCAAAAGCGACAAGCAGCGGGAAGCGTACCACCCGACGCAAAAGCCCGTAGCGCTACTCGAATACCTTATAAAAACCTACACGCTACCCGGCCAAACCGTGCTGGATTTCTGTATGGGCAGCGGCTCAACGGGCGTGGCTGCGCTCCGTACAGGGCGGAAGTTTATTGGGATAGAACTATCCGCAGAATACTATGCCGTAGCTACAAAGCGCATCACCGGGGAATACCCCGAATAAATACAATTTTTTGAAAGAAGGAAAACAACATGAAAGAAACCAACATCGGAAAGTACGTCATCGTCCGCAGCGAGCCGTTCCAGCGCCTCCTCGCCGCACTGGGCAATGGAGGCCTCGCCGGTGACGATACGCCCGGCGTTGAAGTCCATGTCGCCCTCCATGCGGTGATAGGTCTCCGGGTTGCCGCAGATCTTCAAAACCGGCATCACCGGGAAGCCCTGCGGAGCACCGCGCCCCGTGGAGAACATCATGCACTGCGCGCCGGAGATTGCCATGCCGGTGAGGATCTCCATCTCGCGGCCCGGCGTATCCTTGATCCAGAGGCCTTTCTGATCCGTGACGCGGTCGGTGTACTCCAGAACGCCCTGGATCGGACGGGTGCCGGATTTCACGATGGCATCCAGCGATTTCTCCTCGATGGAGCTGAGCCCGCCGGCGATGTTGCCGGGCGTTGGCTGCCCCTTGCGCATGTCGCAGCCGATGGCCTTGGCGCGGTTTTCCATGTTTCCCACGATCTGGTAGATCTTCTCCCCGACCTCCGGTCTTGCGGCTCTCGCAGCCAGAATGTGCTCCGCGCCGATGAATTCCGTAGTTTCGCCGAAGAGCACCGTTGCGCCCATGTCGACCAGCCGGTCCGCAACGTATCCGATGACGCAGTTGGAGGCGAGCCCCGACGTAGCGTCCGAAGCGCCGCACTTTATCGAAACGACGGCTTCCGAAATATCTGCCGGCTCTCTCTTCGCGCCGGAGATCGCAAGCGCCAGCTTCTGCGCCTTTTCGATGCCGGCAGCGATTGCTTTGCTCGTTCCGCCGAGCTCCTGGATCCGGATCACCTCGACCGGCGTTCCGTTGGACCGGATGCTCTGCTCCAGCCGCTCCACATCCGTTCCCTCGCAGCCGAGACTTACGATCAGCGCCGCGCCGACATTCGGATTGCAGCCCAGCCCGATCAGCGCATCCGTAACGCGCTCGAGATCCGGCGGCATCTGGCAGCAGCCCTGATGGTGGAGCAGCGCGCGCGTATTATTCACCTGATTGGCAATGGCGATCACCACATCGTTGGCGCACACCACACTGGGGATGATCGCCACATGGTTCCGCGACCCGACTTTGCCGTTCGCTCTTCTGTATCCCTGAAACTGCATTTCGCGCCCCCCTTATCCGTTCAGATCCCCGCGTCCGCGGAGGCTGTCCATATTGTGCACATGAACATGCTCGCCCGGAGCGATCTCGGCGGAGGCGCCGCCGATGACCTCGCCGTATTTTATGATCTTTTCGCCTTTAGCGATCGGGTGAACGGCGATCTTGTGACCGTAAGGGATGTCGCTTTGCGCCGTGAGCATGACCGTTTCCCCCATGTGGTCGCGGATCTCCACGACCTCGCCCCGGCCCACTGGCCCGGAAAGGACCACCGCTACGTTGTCCTTTGGGTTCACATGCAGCGCAAATGCCTTGCCTGCTTCCATTCTTTCTCCTCCCTCAGCCGATTTGTGCATAAAAAAGCGGGATTCAGTTACCCAACTCTCAATGTCATAGTAACTAAGTCCCGCTTGTTTTCCAAGAGACGGATGTATGGTATTTATGTGTTTTTGTATTGTTTTCTGTATTGTGCCGGTGAGATCTTCATCTTTTTCTTGAAGCTCTTGCTGAAATGCATGTAATCCGTATACCCCACCGCCTCAGCAATTTCGCTAATCGATAGCGTGGTATTCACCAGCAGGTTAGCAGCTTTTTCCATTCGGTAGGAGATCAGACACTCCCGGAACGGCTCACCGAGCTCTTTTGCGATCATGGCGCTGAAATATGGCCGTGATATGTGCAATTGTTGGGCGATCTCATTTGCGGTGACGGATTCCCGGTAATTCTTTTCAATATATTCTTTTGTATACTCGACATAATCTACTTTTTCCGGTTCGCCCTGCCGCTCCTCCACGCCGAGGAACGTTTCGCGCAGCCATGCCTGGCGCATGTTGGCCTCAACGAGAAGCCGCTCGATGCTGTAGCCGCCGACGAAGCCGTCCGCGTGGGAGTTTTCTTTTATATACCGTACGGACGGCGGCGTTCTGGCCGGGCCGCCGTAAAAGAGCTTCAGGATCTTTCTTCCGCTGGCGTCGCACAGCGCGAAAATCCGCGCCGCCGTCTGCGCCGCCTCGCGCTGCGTGATCTCCAGCTTTGCGCCCAAAACGCCGCCCTTGGCGGCGCCGAAATGAACGCAGACCGCGTCGCATCCCACAGCGATCATCTTCGCCGCCTGATCCTCGTCGCGCACCATGGCGACCGTGAACAGATCAAGCTCATGCGCGATGCGGACAGCCTCGATCTCTTTCTCGTAGGAAAACCCCTCGGCCTCCATCGCATCAGACAGCACGCCGTCCACGATGATAACGCTCGGCATATTGCAGATACCGGTAATGTTCAGCTTTTTAAGCTTTGTGATATACTCGCGCAGGTCGATGGTGGGGTCCGTAGCGCACAGGCCGAAGATCAGGGGGATCCTGGGGTTTTGCGGCAGTATCTCGCGGGTCGTAAAATCCATCACGATGTCGTTGGCGTTGCCATACGGCATGGTCGCCGCCAGCGAGTTCATGCCCATCTGCCGGAAACGGCTGGCGCTGAACAGAAAGGCGAGATCCATGTCGTTGATCACAGCGTATTTATAGTAGACTCCCGTTCCGAGCGTCATGCCGAAAATGTTGCTGCCGCGGGCGGAAAGACGCTGAAGTACCGCGTTTCGATTCATGCTCCGGCCTCCTTTTTCGGTGTCCGGCCGGTCGTATAGATTCCGTCGATATCCAGGCCGGCGTCCCGTTCCGCCTCGATAATGTCCGCCAGTTTTTTTGCCCGGGCGTAAACGAAAAGGCGGATGTTCGGATTTTCCTTCCGCAGCAGCTCCCGGATCGACTGAAGGCGGTCCAGATACGGTTCGACCGATATTGACGCGCCGTTCTCCCCGAAGCGCTGCAGAATGCCCAGATGGCAGACCATCGCAGCCGGTTCGGCTTCCGCCATGGCCAACGCTTCAAACTGATTGAAGATGAATGGCAGGATCTCCAGTCCAACACGGCGGGCCGTTTTCATCATATCGACCTCCCGGCGGAATCCGAGAGAGATCGCCTCGACATTATAGCGGAACTTGCTTCCCGCAAGACCGATCGTCGGGAAATTCTGCACGCCGTATACCCCGTTTTGGGCAAGCTCTTCGAGCAGCGGTTCCATCAGGCAGAATGGGTCCGTTCCGCATACGCCGGCAAACACCGGGCGGTCAAGCCCCCGGACCGGAAGAGCAGCGCTCATTTTCCTCACGATTTCATTGGCATTTCCATACGGCATCAGACTGCCGATGTTGCTGATGCCCAGCTCCGCCGTATGATATAGGCTCAGAGCGTCCGGCAGCGGGCCGGAAAGGTCGTCTCGGGAAGAGATCTCCCACATGGAAAAGCGCTGCTTTTCCTGAACATACTGTGCAAAAGGTACCGTCTGCATCTTGGCCTCCTTCGTGGACTAACGCAAAATACTTGTTTAATTATACTTCTTTTATCTCCTCATGCAAACATTTTTCAAAACGCCTGTATAAAGTCTTGCCAGGTCGAAAAATAGCGCCTATCGTTTCCTGTGAAGTGATTATTTATGTCGATTTACGGCATAAAAACTTTAGCTCAAGGTGATATCTATGCGCAAGGGCAAGTCTCCGAAGTATGTGTTTCTTGCCGCATGTTTGCGGCTTCAGGCCGCACAGGAATATCTTATGCTTCTCAAAGCAGTCCGCGGCCCCTACGCCGCCGCGGTCCGGCAGAATTTTTTTGCGGAGCTCGCCGGTTTATACGGCAGCGCCGGCCCCAGCGGGGAGAAGGGCTGTCTGGAAGCGCTCCGGGAGCGGTGCGCAGAACTTCCGGCCTTCTCCGGAAGCGAAGGTACGCAGCTGCTGGAGGAGATCAGCGAGCTCTGCCGCCGCTGCGGGACACTTCTGGCAGAAGCTCCGTCCCCCGGCGCTGTTTCACTCTTTGAGGCGGAGCAGCTTACCGCGGACACCGAAGCCGTGCTCCGCGAGATCGAGACCCGGCTCTTTGCCGCGCCGGGCCCGCGGGACAGTTTCGGCTTTTTAAGGAAACAATACTTGCAGGAAAGCCGTTGAAAGTCTTTCCGCAAATGAAACTCTTTGTGTCCGCCGGCATAGCCGGGGCTTCTCTTAACAGCAAAAACCACCGCCGGGGGCTCGCCATGTGAGACCCCGGCGGTGGTTTTTTCTCAGCGGCACAGCCGCGGCACGATGACGCCGCGCGGCGCTTCCGCCGTGAGCGTGAATGTATCGCCTTGCAGGAAGTGTACTTCCTCGGCAGCGAAACGTGCGGTAAAGGCGTCGAGCGTTCCGATCTCGTCAAAGCCGAAGCCCTCGCCACGGTAGTGCATCGGCACGATGCAGCGCGGCGCTATTCTTTCCGCGATGGCGAACGCTTCCGGCGCGTCCACCGTATAGTACCCGCCGATGGGCAGAAGCAGCGCGGCGCACCCATGCAGCGCTGCAAGGGTGCTCTCCTCCGGCATGCAGCCGGTGTCGCCCATGTGGACAACGCGCAGCGATCCGAAGCGAAACTGCCGGATCGTGTTCATCCCGCGGCGCGCGCCGCCGTGGTGGTCGTGCGGAATGGAAAATTCCTGCACGGAGAAATCGACCGGCGCCCTCTCTCGGGTCTGCTTCACACACGCTGCGGCGCTGTGGTCGCCGTGGCCGTGCGAGCAGTATACAGCACCGGCACTCATACGCAGCGGCGCGAGGCCGGGAACGTACCCATCCTCATACGGATCGGTCACGATGGGAAACTCCCGATACTCCATACGGCAGCACGAGTGACCAAGCCATTGAATTTTCACTTCATTCATGTTTCTGCATCTCCTTCCGCGCCGCAGCGAGCAGCGCTCCCTTTTCGTTCGGCACCTCTTCGTCCAGCACAAGATCGAGCAGCCGGGAGAGCGTCTCCCCCACCGCCGCCCCCGGCTTCAGGCCGAGCGCCAGAAGATCGTTCCCGCTCACAGCGAGGTCCTTGATGTGCAGACAGCCCCGTTCGGCGGTGATCTCGTTCAGCAGCCGCTCGTCCTCGTTCGCCAGCGCGGTCAGCCGCGCGGCGGCTTCGGGCGCGTGCGCCGCGGCGTCCGCACGCCGGACGAGCAGCAGATCGCGCATATTTTTCTCCCCGATCTTTGCCAGCAGGCGGCGCAGATCCTTTTTGCCGTGGCCGGTGCGCATCTCGTGGTTTTCCACGAGCGTGAGCACCCGCTCGCGCGCGGCATTGTCGCAGCGCAGAGCCCGCAGCGCCGCGTCCGCGATGCGCGCGCTTGCCGCCGGATGGCCGGGAAAGCGGCCGTATCCGGCCTGTGCGTCATACCGGAACGTCTCCGGCTTGCCGCTGTCGTGAAAGAGCATCGTGAGCCGGAGGACGCTCTCGGGCGCGATCGCGTCCACGGCGTGCGCCGTGTGGCCCCACACGTCCCAGCAGTGGTTCTGCGGGCGGCGCGTATCAAAGCCCCGCATCGGCGCAAGCTCCGGCAGAAACACGAAGAAAACCTCCGGGAACGCAAGCAGCATTTCCCCCGCGCCGCGCGCGCATAGGATACCCTTGAGCTCTGAGAAAATGCGCTCGGGCGAGATATTGCGCAGCAGCGCGCGGTTATCCCGCAGCGCCGCTGCGGTCTTATCCTCGATGGTCAGACCGAACCGCGCCGCAAAGCGCAGCGCGCGCAATATGCGCAGCGCGTCCTCCCGGAAACGCTCGCCGGGATCGCCGACGCAGCGAAGGACGCCGTTCCTGAGATCCTCCTGCCCGCCGAAATCGTCCCGCAGGCCGTGTTTCGGACTATAAGCCATGGCGTTTATCGTAAAATCACGCCGCGCAAGATCGGCATGGATGTCGCGCACGAATGAAACGCGGTCCGGGTGGCGGCAGTCGGAATAGCCGCTCTCGGTACGGAACGTCGTGATCTCCAGAGGGCCGGACGGCGCGAGCAGCGTGAGCGTGCCGTGCTTCAGCCCGGTCTCGATTACGCGCTCCCCGGCAAAGACTCTTTTCATTGCCTCCGGCGGCGCGGCGGTGCAGAGATCCCAGTCGTGCGGCACGATGCCGAGCAGCGAATCGCGCACGCATCCGCCCACGGCGTAGCTCTCCCACCCGGCGCTCTCCAGCTTTTTCAGCGCACGCGCAGCATCTTCCGGCAGCTTCATTCCGATCCCTCCCCTTCTTTTGATGGCAGTATACCACACGCCGCGCCGCGCCGAAAG
Source organism: Alloprevotella sp. (assembly GCA_963617605.1). Taxonomy (GTDB): domain Bacteria; phylum Bacillota; class Clostridia; order Oscillospirales; family Oscillospiraceae; genus Apopatocola. Next base: position 10,882 of record CAVEPP010000005.1, read on the forward strand.
CCCCCGGCGTTGACGCGCGGCAAAAAATCGGGTATATTGCTCATATATTCTTTTTAAATGAAAGGCTCTGCCTATGAAAAAACGAGGCATCCGCGCTCTTGCCGCGGCGCTGTTCGCGGCGCTCCTTCTCGGCGCGCTCCCGGCGCTCGCCGCCGACGGGGAGGACGGCACGGAAGAAAACAGCACGATCGACTTTCTCTCCTACGAAGAAGCGGTGACGTATTTCGATTTTGACACCGCTGCGGGCAACTGGTGCACCAATTTCGGCATGGATCCCTCCGCATCGCTCGAAGAAGCGAAGGCCGCCATCCTTCACGGCACGAACCGCGATCTCGTCATCCGGCTCGCCACGTTCGCGCGCGACGTCGGCTACGGCGATGAGAAGCTCGTCGTGACGAACGCCTTCCGCCCGGCGTGCTATCAGGAGGTCATCGGTCTGCACGACTCGAACGCCAACACCGGCCCGTTCCGCCGCGCGCTGCTCTGGAACGGGCGGAGCGTCACGAATTTCTGGTGGGACGCCGAGACCGCCCCCGGCTGGCCGGAGGACTATTCCATCGACCTTTCCGCCTACGACATCCAGGCGCTCGATCTACGCTACTATTACCGCGCCGCGCTGCGGCTGTGGGACAACACCTGGGTGAACGGCTACTATGCCCGCCCCGGATGCAGCGGCCACAACTCCGGCAACGCGATGGACATATCGAACTACTGGCTTGGGGCGAATTTCAAAACGAGCTACACCAACCCCAAGACCGGCGTCGTGTACCACATGGCGGACTACGGGCTCTATAAGCCGCTCCAGCCCTCAGCGACGACCGCGGGCGAAACGTGGCACATCACGTCCTCGCAGGAGGTGCTCGCGCTCGCCAATTACGACAACGCCCTTCTCTCCGGCTACGAGATCGTGTACGCACTCTATTATAACCCGTCGCTGCGCGGCTGGTCGATGGCGGACGGACGCGGGGTGTACATCGGCGCGGGCGTCACGGTATTGCAGATCGAGCTCTGCCGCCGCGGGCTGCTCGAAGAAAAATACATCACCGGCTACTTCTGCTCCAAGACCGACGAGGCCGTGCGCGCCTTCCAGTCGCAGCAGGGGCTCGTGTCGGACGGCATCGCGGGCAGCGGCACGGTCAATGCGCTGCTCGGTGAAGAGCCCCGCACCGGCGACACGACCGCGCCCGAGCTGACGGCCTCGACCATCGGTGCGGCCACATCGAAGGGATTTTCGCTCTTCCTCTCCGGCACAGACGAGAAGGGGCTCAACGCTTTCCGCGTCGATACGCGCGGCGAGGGCGACGACGTTTGGGTCACGCGCTACTATAATGCCCCCGCCTCCGGCTCCGGCACGCTCGATGTGGACATCTGGCGGCAGGGCAATTACGAGGTGCGCGCCGCCGCGTGCGACACCGACGGCAACGAAAGCCCGCTCGCCGATATCGGCACGGTGTTCATCGATACGACGAGCCCCGTCATCCGCTCGCTCACGATCACCGATATCGCCGAGACCGGCTTCGCGCTGCACTACCGCGTCACCGATAACGGCACGCTCGCGGGACTGACCGTCACGCTCACGTCGGATACAGGGGAAACGCGCAGCACCTTCCTCGTCACCGACGGCGAGAGCGATTTCCCGTGGACGGCGGATGGTCTGACCGAAGGCGTGTGGACGATCTCCGTCACGGCGACCGACGCCGCCGGGAACGAGAGCCGCTATACGTTCGATTGGAAATACACCGCCGGGACCGCGCGGCCCGGTCTCACCGTCGCCCGCCTCGGCACGCCGTAACGCAGCGGCACAGAAAGCCCAAAATGTATAAAACGACCTCCTCTGCGGAAACACTAACGTTTGCCAGAGGAGGTTTTGCTGTATATGCAGGGAAAGGTAGAGATTTGCGGCGTCAACACCTCGAAGCTCGCCGTGCTCGACAGCGCCACCACGCGCCGGCTGCTGCTGCGCGTCCGGCAGGGCGACAAATCCGCCCGCGAAGAGCTGATCGCGGGCAATCTGCGGCTCGTTTTGTCCGTCATCCAGCGCTTTTCCTCCCGCGGGGAGAACCTTGACGATCTCTTTCAGGTCGGGTGCATTGGTCTCATCAAGGCCATCGACAACTTCGACGCCGAGGCGCACGACGTGCGCTTTTCCACCTACGGCGTGCCGATGATCGCCGGTGAGATCCGCCGGTATCTGCGCGACAACAGCGCCCTGCGCGTCTCGCGCAGTATGCGCGACACCGCGTACAAAATTCTGCAGGCGCGCGAAAAGCTCACCGCCGAGACCGGCCGCGAGCCGACCGAGGAGGAGATTGCGGCCGCGCTCGGCATCCCCCGCCGGGAGATCGCTCTCGCGCTCGACGCAATCAGCGACCCCGTGAGTCTCTCCGACCCGGTGTTTTCCGACGGCAGCGAGAGTCTCACGGTCATGGATCAGGTGCACGATTCGCGCAACACGGACGAGAGCTGGATCGAGTGCATGGCGCTCGACGATGCCATGCGAAGTCTGACCGGGCGGGAAAAGCGCATCCTCTCGCTGCGCTTTTACGACGGCAAAACGCAGATGGAGGTTGCCTCGATGGTCGGCATATCGCAGGCGCAGGTCTCCCGGCTGGAGAAAAACGCCATCCGGCAGATCAAAAAAGCCATTTTCGTATCATAGGCGCGGCGCGGCCCTGTCATAGGACAACGCCCCGCCCCCATAGGCTCTATGGGGGTGGTACATCATGGAGGTACGGCTTACCGAGCTGCGCTACCGCGAGGTCATCAACATTTCCGACGGCACGCGCCTCGGCTTTGTGAGCGACGCGATCCTCGATCTTACGTCGGGGCGGGTGCTGGCGCTCATCGTGCCGGGCCCGGCGCGGTTTTTCGGGCTGTTCGGCCGCGAGAGCGATTATATTCTCCCGTGGGAATCCATTGCCCGCATCGGCGGGGACATCGTTCTCATCGAGGGCGCCGCGGAGATCCGGCGCGACCGGCAGCCACGGCGCGGCATCTGGGGGTAAAAACTCCGGAAAATCAAAATATTTTTTCAAAAGAGAGCAAAAATCGCTTGCAGAGTGCGCGGGCATTTGGTATAATACCCGCGCATTACGCACGGGGTGCGGACCGGCGACCATGTGGCGCAAGCCTGGTCGCGCCGGGATGAGGCCCCCGGAGGTAATAACAAAATAAAGGAGGAACCCCCAACATGGCAGTAGTATCCATGAAGCAGCTGCTGGAAGCCGGTGTCCACTTTGGTCACCAGACCCGCCGCTGGAACCCCAAGATGGCCGAATACATCTATATGGAGCGTAACGGCATCTACATCATCGACCTTGCGAAGACCGTCAAGAAGCTGGAAGAAGCCTATGACTTCGTCCGCACTCTCTCCGAGAACGGCCAGAGCATCCTCTTCGTCGGCACGAAGAAGCAGGCGCAGGAAGCCGTCAAGGAAGAGGCTGAGCGCGTCGGCATGTACTATGTGAACGCCCGCTGGCTCGGCGGCATGCTCACCAACTTCAAGACCATGCGCACCCGCGTCGAGCGTCTGGCCCAGCTCAAGAAGATGCAGGAAGACGGCACCTTCGACATGCTTCCCAAGAAGGAAGTCATGAAGCTCATGGGCGACATGGCCAAGCTCGAGAAGTATCTCGGCGGCGTGAAGGACATGAAGAAGCTTCCCGGCGCTCTGTTCGTCATCGACCCGCGCAAGGAGCACAACGCCATCGCCGAGGCCCGCAAGCTGCACATCCCCATCGTTGCGATCGTCGATACCAACTGCGATCCCGACGAGGTTGACTACGTTATCCCCGGCAACGACGACGCCATCCGCGCCATCCGCCTCATCAGCCAGACCATGGCCAACGCCGTGCTCGAAGGCCGTCAGGGTGAGGACGCCGAGACCGTCGAGGCCGCTGAGACCGCGAAGGAGGAAGAATAATGGCTGCTATTACCGCTGCTGCTGTTAACGAGCTGCGCCAGGCCACTGGCTGCGGTCTGATGGACTGCAAGAAGGCGCTCGTCGAGAACGAGGGCGATTTCGAGAAGGCCGTTGTTTATCTGCGTGAAAAGGGTCTGGCTTCCCAGGCCAAGAAGGCGACCCGCGTCGCCGCCGAGGGCATGGCTTACGCCGCCGTTATCGACGGTGTTGGCGTCATCGTCGAAGTCAACTGCGAGTCCGACTTCGTCGCGGGCGGCCCGCTGTTCAACGAGTTTGTTTCCGGCGTTGCGAAGGTCATCGCCAAGGAAGCTCCCGCCGATGTCGATGCTCTCATGGCGTGCCCCTGGCACACCGGCAACGGCACCGTGGACGATGCGAAGAACGAACTCTTCCTCTCCGTCCGTGAGAACATGAAGGTCCGCCGCTTCGAGCGCATCGAGGGCAAGTGCGTTCCTTACGTCCACATGAAGGGCAAGGTCGCCGTGCTCGTCGAGCTCGAGACCGAAGCCTCCGTCGAAGCCGTCACCGAGCTCGGCCGCGATGTTGCGATGCAGATCTGCGCGCTCAACCCGCAGTATCTCGACGAGAGCAACGTCCCCGCCGCCGACGTGGAGAAGGAAAAGGAGATCCGTATCGCCACCGCGAAGCAGGATCCGAAGAACGCGAAGAAGCCCGACGCCATCATCGAGAAGATCGTTGTCGGCGGCCTGGGCAAGTGGTTCAAGGAGATCTGCCTGCTCCAGATGCCGTTCGTGAAGGACGACAAGGTCAGCGTCGAGCAGCATGTCGCCGCCGTCGCCAAGGAGCTCGGCACCCCCGTCACCGTCAAGGGCTACGTCCGTTTTGAGAAGGGCGAAGGCATTGAGAAGCGTCAGGACGACCTCGCCGCTGAGGTCGCCAAGATGGTCAAGGGCTGATAAATTCATAAGCACGACCGCCGGAACGGGCAACCCGTTCCGGCGGTTTCTTGCGTTTGGGCGGAAACTGTGGTTTAATGGGCTCAACGCCAAACTTGCCCGTTGGGAGAACCGCTATGAACGAAACCATTCTCGTCGTGGACGACGAGCGCGAGATCGCCGATCTTCTGGAGATCTATCTCAAAAATGACGGCTACACTGTTTACAAATGCGCCACCGGCGCGGAGGCGCTGCGCTGCGTGGGATCGGAGCACATCGATCTTGCGCTGCTCGACGTGATGCTGCCGGATACCGACGGCTTTTCGCTCTGCCGGAAGATCCGGGAGAGCCGCTTCTTCCCCATTCTCATGCTGACCGCGCGCGTGGCCGACAGCGATAAGATCCTCGGTCTCACCATCGGCGCGGACGACTATATCACCAAGCCCTTCAACCCGCTCGAGGTCGTCGCACGCGTAAAAACGCAGCTTCGCCGCGCCGGACGCTACAACCAGAGCGCCGCCGCGCCGGAGGAGACCGCCGAGTACGACATCCGCGGTCTCATCATCAACCGCGAGAGCCACAAATGCTCGCTCTACGGCCGGGAGCTTTCGCTCACGCCGATCGAATTTTCGATCCTCTGGTATCTGTGCTCGCGGCAGGGGCGGGTCGTGCCGTCCGAGGAGCTGTTCGAGGCCGTGTGGAAAGAGAAATACCTGCAAAACAGCGGCAACACCGTCATGGCGCACATCGCCCGGCTGCGCGAAAAGATGAACGAGCCGCCGCGGAACCCGAAATTCATCAAGACCGTCTGGGGTGTGGGCTATGAGATCGAATAAACGTCCGAACCGCTTCTCCCCGCTCGCCGCGCGGCTCTTTACGCGCTATCTTCTCTCGATCGCTGGGCTCTTCGCCGTGGTCGTCGGCGGGTATTTCTTTGCCGCGTTCGCCTGCTCCCGTCTCACATGGAGCGAGAATGACCCGCTCTACTATCTTCTCAAGGGCGTGAAACGGCTCTCCCCGGTGCTCATTGTTCTGCTGCTGCTCGCGGGCTTCGTCTGGTTCACGGTCCGCGCGCTGCGCCAGCCGCTCGGCTATCTCGACGATGTGATCGCCGCGGCCAGATCGCTCTCCGACCCGGATGCGCCGCCCATCGAGCTGCCGAAAGAGCTCTCGGACGTGGAGAATGAGCTCAATCTCGCGCGGTCCCGCTCGCAGGAAAACCTCCGCGCACGCCGCGAGGCCGAGCAGCGGAAAAACGATCTCATCATGTATCTCGCGCACGATCTCAAAACGCCGCTCTCGTCCGTGATCGGGTATCTGACGCTTCTGCGCGACGAGGGCGAGATCGCCCCGGAGCTGCGGGAGAAGTATCTCTCCATCGCGCTCGACAAGGCCGACCGGCTCGAAGAGCTCATCAACGAATTTTTCGAGATCACACGCTTCAACCTCTCCGCCATCGAGCTGCAATACGGCGCGGCGGACCTCTCGCGGCTGCTCGAACAGCTCACGTTTGAGTTTCAGCCGATGCTCCGGGAGAAAAACCTCGCCTGTGCACTCTCCGCGCCTGAAGCTTTCCCCATCCGGTGCGACGCAGACAAATTGCAGCGCGTATTCGATAATCTCCTCCGCAACGCCGTGCTCTATTGCTA
>CAVEPP010000006.1:0-16701 GCA_963617605.1 Alloprevotella sp.
GAAATGTTTTAACGCTTTCGTGAGCCCTTTTCGTTTCAGCAGAAAATGAGGAAGCCAACCGCCGATCACGGCATAATGTATCTTTCTGTTTTTGAAAAATTTCCTTAGGACAAACAGCAGCGGGGCATACACTCTCAGTCCGTTATGCGCGGGAAAGATCAATACATTGGTACTGTTTCTTAATGCCCGGAGCACTTGAAACGGGGCTTTCAAAAGTGTTTTCCACCCGCCATATGTATCGATCTCCATCACTTGATCTTGTCCGAGCTGATTCTGCAGCTCCTCTGTGACAATTTTTGTCTTAACAGTTTGGCCGTTCAAGAGATTTTTACCTTCTCCGAAATGCCCCAGCACACTTACCTTAATCACGTATTCCGCCCTCTACATAGTATCCCAAAGCCAAAAGACCGTTTGTCAATCGTACCGTCTGCTTTACCGGAAACTTTCTCTCTTTTTCTCGTAGTTTCTCTTCTTCCAAAATCCAAACCACATATTCCAGCAGGCAAACCACAAGGCGACGACCGCCGGTTTCTCATCGCACATGTGAAAGAGGTCATAATGACTTCTCAGCTTTTTGCTCAGCTTATCATGGCTGATGCTCTTCTTACGAACTCTGTACTTTGCCAGGTTTTCTTCCAGAAGATGTGCCTCTGTTCCCGGCTTCTTATAGAGCTGCAAACGGATGGCATAGTCATTATTCTTCTTAATATCCTTTATCTGGATCAAGCCGAAATGTTTGGCGCTATACATCATCGTAAGCTGGCCGATGTAGTCATAGTTGTACATCTTCCGCTTATTTACGGTTTTCGGGCCGGAAACATGAATGTTTAGCGGGTTATCCTCTTCGTCAATTTTTTCATATTCTGTGTATGACAGGACATAACCGTTTGCGCACATAAAATTCAATTGCTTCTCCAGCTTATCCGGCATCCATAGATCGTCCGAATCCAAAAAGGCGATCCATTCCCCTTCCGCTTCCCGCATCGCGCGATTTCGCGTCAATGCCGCGCCGCTGTTCTTTTCGTTTTTATAATACTTAATGCGCTGGTCCTGAAGAAAAGGGGCCACGATCTCATCCGTATTGTCTGTTGAGCAATCATCAACTATAAGCAGTTCCCAATTGGAATACGTTTGATCGATCACACACTGTATCGATTCGGCAATATATTTCCCTGTATTCCAGGACGGCATGATGATCGAAACTAATCCTTTATTCATGTTCTTCTTTCCTCAGATCCTTTATAAGGGATAATTTCTGCTCTGTTCGCTTCGCTTGGCGTATCATCCACTCCGACCTCCCCGTTATAATCTTTACCCAGTACAGCAAACACCGTGCGGAACATTGTCAAAATCTCCCGATGGAAACTGAAACGCTTAACGGAATCCAAATTCCATCTCATTTTGGCCGGAAGGACCTCATTCACATATACGTCATCCACATTGTCCGCTGCGCTCAGCAGCCGGTCTTCATCCTTGTAGCGGATGCTCGTCTCACTCGTGATCCCGGCGGGCATAAGGAGCGTCGCGTTCCACTCGGGCAAGTACCGTTCCACATATTTGACGGCTTCCGGCCTTGTGCCGACGAAGCTCATCGTGCCCTGCAGCACGTCAAACACCTGGGGAAGCTCGTCCAGCCGGTGTCCGCGCAGCTTTGCGCCGACGCGGGTGATCCGGCTGTCGTTCCCGACCGTCACCGCCGTTCCGATCCTGTCCGCGTTGCTCACCATGGTGCGGAACTTATGGATCCGGAAATGCCGGCCATACGTCGTCACTCTCTCCTGCCGGTAAAACACCGGGCCTTCCGAATCCCGCTTTATCATCACGGCAATCACCACCATCGGGATGGCAAGGAGGATCAGCAGGATCAACGCCGCAGCGATATCGAATATGCGTTTCAAAACAAGCTGTCCGCGCTTTTTATTCAGTATCTCCCAGTATGGACGAACTTCCGGCGTCCGCATGAATTCCGGCAGTTCCTCCCACTTACGCAGCATGTTTATTTTCCCCTTACTACTTCTTTCAGGTTTTCGCACACATACGCCACATCCTCATCGGAAAGGCGCGTATGGAACGGTAGGGTGATCAGGTTGTGATAATAGTCATAAGCGTTCGGGTATTTTTCGATCCCGCCGCTCATTTCCTTATAGGCTGTCATCATGGGGAGCGGCTTATAGTGGACGTTCGTCGCCACGCCGCGCTCCGCCATTTTTTCAATGATCTCATTGCGCTGCGCCGCGTCGATCCCCGGAATGCGAATGAGATACAGGTGGTTCGAGCTGTCCACGCCGTTCACATGGTGAACCACATGGCTGATGCCGAGCGAATCGCAGGTATCGTCATACGCCTTCATGATCTCAACTCTTCTGGCGAGCAGCCCTTTGTAGCGATCCAGCTGGCGCAGCCCGATCGCCGCCATTATGTCCGTCATGTTGCACTTGTACCAGGGGCCGATGATGTCATACTCCCACGCGCCAAGCTTGGTTTTCGCCAGCGCGTCCTTGTTCTGCCCGTGCAGGCTCAGGAGCTGGAACATCTTATAGATCTCCGCGTCGGTCACGCCGCTTTCATACACGCTCTCCGGCAGGCACCACGTGGCCGCGCCGCCCTCTGCCGTGGTAAAGTTCTTCACGGCGTGGAAGGAGAACGAGGAGAAATCGGCGATCGCGCCGCAGTAACGCTTTTTCTTTTCCACGGCGCCCTTGCCGGTATGGGAAACCACACGGCTCGCGCCGAGACTGTGCGCGCAGTCCGCCACGACCGCCGCGCGCCCCATCGCCTTCTGGATCCGGCTCCCCAGATCCGACAGGGGATCGCTGTGATCGTCGAGAGGCGTGAACATATCCTTTTTCCGCTCCACAATCTCGAAGATCCGGTCATAATCGCACACAACACCGCCGAGATCGACCGGAATGATTGCTTTGGTTCTGGGCGTGATCGCCCGCTCCAGCGCCTCATAGTCCATCTCCGGCATATGGGTATTCGGATCTCCGTCCTTCTGGATATCCACAAACTTCACCGTCGCGCCGCAGTGGATCGCCGCGGACGCCGTGGAGGTGTAGGTATACGCCGGGACGATGACCTCATCGCCGGAACGGATCCCCAGGACGCGAAGATCCAGCTCTTCCGCCGCGGTCGCGCTGTTCAGGCACACTACCTTCTGGGCATACCGTTCGGCGTTCTCTCCCGCGGAGCAGTCAACGGTGCTGTCCCCGGTTTCAATATACGCGGCAAGCCGGCGTTCCAGCAGCTTCGTTCTCGGTCCCGTAGTGATCCAGCCGGAGCGAAGTGCTTCGGCAACTTCCGCTATTTCCAACTCGGATATATCCGGCGGGCTGAAACTGATCGTGCGCTTTTCCATGATGTGATACTCCCTGTTTCGCTGATTTTCTCAATATGCCGCGTTCTGCGAAAAACTGTTATACCGCGGCGTGATCCTCTTCCGCTTCGATGACGTGGTAATTGGGGTCTGCGTCCTCCTGAATGAGCGCCATAACGCGCTCCCAGACATCCGCCTTGGGAGAATACAGGACCTCGCGGAGGCTTGCCAGCTTTTCCTGGATCTCCTCGGGGCTGTACATTTTCTGATGGCCTATGTAGATCAGATTGTTGCTGGTTTTCTGGAGGCCCTCCTCCTTCAGCAGCAGCTCCTCATACAGCTTTTCGCCGGGGCGGAGGCCGATGTACTCGATCTTGATGTCCACATCGGGCTCCAAGCCGCTCAGACGGATGAGCTGGCGCGCCATATTGTCGATCTTGACGGGCTTGCCCATATCCAGAATGAAGACCTCGCCGCCCTCGGCAAAGGCGCCGGCCTGGAGAATCAGGGAAACGGCCTCCGGGATCGTCATGAAAAAGCGGGTGACGCGCTTGTCGGTGACCGTAACCGGGCCGCCCGCGGCGATCTGCTTTTTGAAAAGCGGGATGACGCTGCCGTTGCTTCCCATAACGTTGCCGAAGCGGACGGCAATGTATTCCGTGCGGTACACCGAGTTCATGGACTGCACGACCATCTCGCACAGGCGCTTGGACGCGCCCATTACGTTCGTGGGGTTCACGGCCTTGTCCGTGGAAATGAGGATGAAGAGCTTCGTGCCGTATTCTCCGGCGGCCTTCGCCACGTTGTATGTGCCGAAGACGTTGTTCTTTATGGCCTCCGCCGGGCTGTCCTCCATCAGCGGGACGTGCTTATGCGCCGCCGCATGGCACACCACATCAGGATGGTACTTGGCAAAGAGATCGTTTACGCGCCGCTCCTCCCGCACTGAGCCGATGAGCACTTCGAGATCGAGCTCGGGGTGCTTGCGGATCAGCTCCTGCTGGATGTCGTAGGCATTATTCTCATAAATATCAAAAATGATGAGCTTTCCGGGCTTGAGCGCCGCGATCTGGCGGCAGAGCTCGCTGCCGATGGAGCCGCCGCCGCCGGTGACGAGGACGGTCTTTCCGAAGACCCGGCCCGAGATGACGCTGTTGTCGGCATGCACCGGCGTTCTCCCCAGAAGGTCCTCAATGCTGACATCCTTGATCTGGTTGATCAGGACATCCTCGTTGGCGAGCTGCGACAGGGACGGCATAATTTTCAGCTTTGCGCCGGTGTTGTTGCAGATCTCCAGAATTTTGTTCTTTTCCTGAACAGAGGCCGAGGGGATGCAGAAGATGATCTCCTCCACCCCGTATTTCGTAACGGCATCGGGGATGCATTCCCGGCCGCCGACGACACGCACGCCGCGCACGAGGCGGCCGTGCTTGCTCACATCGTCATCCACGGCGCAGACGACCTTGTTGTGGGAGTATTCGCTGGAATTGAGTTCCTTGATCGCCATGGCCGCGCCGCCGCCCGCGCCGATGACCATCGTGCGTTTCTGGGGGCGCTTGCCGAATTTGCGGCTGCGGAGCTTTTCCTCGCACCATTGAACGGCATATCTCGATACGCAGACAAAAATGAACAGCACCAGCGCGAAGAGGAAGAAGAAGCTCCGGGGAAGGCTTTCCCCAAACACGATCGCCAGTATGTAGTAAAACGCAGAGCCTACAACCGACGCGAGGCCGGTATCGACCAGCTCCTTAAAGCTGGCAAAACGCCACATGCTGCTGTAAACATGAAAGCAGAAGAAGGAAATGATGCAGATCAGCGTACCGGGGATCCATATGGTCTGGATGACGCTCCAATAGCCCTGCCGCGTGAATTCGGAAATGGAAAACTCAAAGCGCACAAACAGCGCAAAAAACGCGGCGGCGTTGATCAGGAGGACATCCAGAAGAACGTATAAAAGGATTCTTAAATTGAAATAATCACGAATTTTCATGGCGTGCACTCTCTCCGCCCTTGTATTTAAAAATATGGGAATACGTTATTCGGTCTTTTTCGCGGCCTCGTCGTGCTCATAGGTGTACGCAAGCACAGCTCCGGCGGCAATATAGGCAGCGAAACAGGCTACGTCCGACGAGATAAAAAGATCCGCCTCCAGCATATTGTAGAACAGAACGCCCACAAGCATCAGGGCAAGGATCGATATCGTCACAGGCGCATCGGAATAGATGATCCGGATCACCCGCCGGCCAAGCAGAACGCAGAACAGCAGTACCAGCCCCAGACCGATAACTCCGGTTAGGCACAGGATCTGCAGGAAGGTGTTATGGAAGTTAAGAATGCTCTTTCCCAGGGTCTCATCGGTATATTTCATCGCGTCCTTTTCAAGACAGCCGATCAGCAGACGCATGGGGTCGTTCTGCATGGTGGGAATGATCGTCTTGAAAATCTCGATGCGCCCGGAATCGTCGAATCCGCGGTGGTCTTCATACGTAATTCCGCTCCCGCTGCCCTTTGAGGCGCCGTCTGACGCCAGCGGCGCCGGAGATGCACCCTGTGTCTGGATGAGCAGAGGTTGAGGTCTCTGCATTTCCCGGTCTGCGGAGCTGAAACACATATAGGCAAGGGTTGCCGCCCCGCCGCTGCCGGACACCTCTGCCCCGCCGTCTTCTTCCGTGGGGGGCGTCTGGGCGGCGTCGCGCTTTTCGATCAGCGTGTTGGAGACATTCTCCATGCCTTGCGTTAAAAGGCCGGAGCTCTTATACGTCAGCGGAACGAGCAGTCCAAGCACAAGAACGGTGCAGAGCAGCTTTTTCCATACAGCCTTTGGCGAAAGCAGCCGCAGCACCAGCACCAAGACCAGAAAACCCACGCACAGAGAGAAGGAAAGCATCCCGTTGCGGCTGAACGTCATGGCAAGGATCACATAGTTCAGCAGAGCTGCAGGGACGATAAGCACCCGGCACAGCCGGCTCCTTGTACGGGAGAACAGATAGACCAGAAAAAAGAAGCCGAGGAAAAACCACATGCAGCACGTATTGGGGTTCTTCCCCAACACATAGAGGCGGGAGTTGACAAAAAGGCAGAGATAACCATTGCCGAAAGGCGCAGTTATCGGGGTTTTATAGAGTACCGCATAGAGACTGACAGCCGCGAGAACCGTAGAGAATACAACGGTAATGATGGCGATGCCGTCCAGAAACCGCGCTCTGCTCCGGCCGCGGAGGGTGAGGCACGCGGCCATCGGCAGATAAGTCATCATACTGCCCGCAATGAGCAGCGCATCGTCCGGATAGGTGATGCCTTCGGTTCGGCAGCTCTCGATATAATCCTTGATGTCCCAGTGCAGGATCCGGGTAAAAATCACCCATGCCGCAAAGAGCAGGACGATTTTCAGCTCGATCTTTTCCCCGCGGTACCGCGCCAGAAAAACGAACAGGAAGAGGAGTACTATACAGGGAAAATAAACGATGAGCAGCTTAAACCAGAGATTCGTATTTATATGGAGAAGAAAAAGGTATACATACACCAGCAGGAGCGCCGCGGCGAACCATCGCGCTCTGCCTGCCGTAATGCTGTTTTCCCCGAGCCGTTTCATGTTCAGAGAAATCCTCCGTTTGCTGTTCCCAGAATCTTTCCTGTTTAAACTAATTTATTATATTATACTTTACCCGCCTTTTCAACAACCCACAATGTTACATTTACGTAAAATACACACATTTTTTGGTGTAAAATGACGGAATAATGAGAAAAAGCCAGAACGTCCGCGGAACTTTCGCATCCCCGTACAATGCCCGGGGTGCGAAACGGTGCGCGTGACGCTCCGGCAATACCATTATATACACCGCGGCAGAAAAGGCAAGAAAAAGAACGCAAAAGCCGGCATTATTTCGCCTTCTTTTGCGTTCTTTTTACGTCATCACACTTTCCCGCGAAGAGCGGCGACCTGTTCGGCCATGGTCGGGACATCGCACTTCCCGGTTCGGATGGCCTCGAGAATGACCTCGGGCGAAGCCGGGACCTTGTTGATCCGCACGCCGACGGCGCGGGAAACGGCGTTGAGGATCGCCGGAGTGATCGGTACGGTGGCGACCTCGCTCACGCCCTTCGCGCCGTAAGGCCCGATGGGTTCCGGGTCCTCGATGAGGATGAGCTTATAGCGCGGCGTGTCCTCCGCTTTCGGGAGTCCCATCTGGCCGTAGAGCTTTTTGACCGGGCAGCCGTTTTTTGTCGGGTGGCCCTCGGTGAGTGCGTACCCCTGCCCCATCGACACGCTGCCCTGCATCTGGCCTTCGATGATGCGCGGGTTGATCGCGCGGCCGACGTCGTGCGCGGCAATGACCTTGAGGAGCTTCACCTTGCCGGTAGCGGTGTCCACCTCGACGATCGCCGCCTGCGTCGCGTAGGCGTAGGCCGGGAAGTTGCGGTACTTCACGCCCTTTTCCTCCGCACCCTTGAAGTTTCCGATGGCGAAGCACTCCGGCGCGCGGAAGTAATACTCCGCATAACGGCTCTCGCCCGGCTGCGGCGGATCTGTTTCCAGCTCCTTCTGCAAAAGGCGGCACGCTTCGTACACCGCGCGGCCGTCGCAGAGCGTCTGGCGCTCAGATACGCTCTCGCCGGTCGGGATCGTGATATCCGTATCGCCGATGACGATGTCGATATCCTTCATATCCATGCGAAGCGTTTCCGCCGCGATCTGTACCATAGCAGTGCGGAAGCCCTGCCCCATGTCCGTGCCGGAGACGATCATATGGAGCTTTCCGTCGCCGTCGAGCGTCAGTTTGCACGCGCCGTCGTCAATGAAAATGCCCTTACCGACGCCGGAGTTTTTGAACCCGGACGCGACGCCCCAGCCAAGGACCTTCGTTCCGTTCGGGTACTGGCCCTCGTATTCCTTGAGCGCGTCTTTGACCGCTTTTTCGCACAGGTCGATCGTGTCGTGCATGCCCATGCTGCTCTCGAGCAGCTCGCCGCCGACGGAATAGCTGCCCGGATACACGGCGTTGCGCCGCCGCAGCTCAAAGGGGTCGATGCCGAGCTTTTCGGACATTTCATCGAGCGCCGTTTCGATGGAGATCGCCGCCTGATTGATGCCGTAGCCGCGAAACGCGCCGCCGAGCAGGTTGTTGTTGCGTGCGCAGCGGGCATCCACGCGGACGTTCGGGATGATGTACGGCCCGCCGGACATCAGGCAGCCGGTCATGAGCGTGCCGTAGCTCTCGGCCTGATACGGGCCGCCGTCCGAGAACATGTGGCTGTCAAGATACTGGAACTTACCGTCCTTGGAAAAGCCGATCTCATAGTCCGTATGGTAGCCGTGGCGGCGGGTCGTGACGAAAATATCCTCCTGCCGCGTCAGCGTGATCTTGACAGGCTTACCGCAGCAGAGCGCCGCGACGGCGACCGGCGCTTCGAGAAAAGCGTCGCATTTCTTGCCGAAGCCGCCGCCGAGCGGCGTCGCCACAACGCGGATATCCTCCTCTGCCATGGCGAGATTTTTGGCGAGCATTGCGCGGATCTCAAAGGGCGCCTGCGTGCAGGCGTACACCGTGACCCGGCCGTTCTTTGCGTATCCGATGGCGGAGATCGGCTCCATGCAGACATGATCCTGCGGCTGGATGTCCTTTGAGACACGCACCTTTACGATTTCCGGATCGGTTTTGCACTTTTCCACATCGCCGGTCTCGCGCCCGGTCGTGACGATGTAGCTGTCATCCCGGCAGCTCTCGGCGATGCTGTACCGCGCGGGAAGCTCCGTATAATCGATCTTCACGAGCTTTGCTGCGGCGCGGGCGTGCTCGGGAGTATCCGCCACGATCATCGCGATATGGTCGCCGATGAACCGCACCTCATCGGTACAGTAGACCGGCCAGTCCTGACACCACGTACCCATGGCATTGAGCCCCGGCACATCCGCCGCGGTAATAATACGCACGACGCCGGGCGCAGTCTCTGCCGCGGAGTAATCCACGGCATTGATATGCGCGTGCGGTACGGGAGCGAAAACGAACGCGCCGTGGAGCATCGTATCCTCGCCAAACGCGTCGGCCTCATAATCGTCACAGTATTTGAGCGTTCCGGCGGTCTTGGCAAGGCCGTCCACGTCCCAGACGCTCTTTCCAACGAAACGCCCCTCAATCTCGGGAACGTACTGTCCCTTGCCGGTGACAATCTCGGTCGGGTCGTTCACCTGCACGGCGGCGAGCGTCAAGTCTTCACCGCGCAGACGTGCTGCGGCAAGCTTCACGCCCTCGATGATCTTTACATAGCCGGTACAACGGCAGTAGTTGTGCTTCAGCCCTTCGTATATATCCTCTTCCGTCGGGTTCACGGTTTTAAGCAGCAGCGCCTTCGTTGCCATGACCATGCCCGGCGTGCAGAAGCCGCACTGCACCGCGCCTGCATCGAGGAACGAGCGCTGAATAACTTGCAGCATCATGTCGTTCGGGAGATTCTCGATCGTCTCGACGCTCTTTCCGGCCAGCATTTTGAGAAGCGTCACGCACGAGCGTGCAAGTCTGCCGTCCACCAGCACGCTGCACGCGCCGCAGTGCCCGGTGGAACAGCCCTCTTTGCTGCCCTTCATGCACTTTACATTGCGCAGATACTGCAAAAGCGTCATGCGCCCCTCGTATTCCGCTGTGATCTCTCTGCCGTTTAAAAAGAATGTCACGTTTTCCATGCAGCTTCCCCTTTCCCATACCGGAATTTGGGTTATTCTCTTTACAGAATAATTTGTTTCCTTGGAAACAAGTTGCTATCTGTATTATATATGGACAGGCAGATTTGTCAAGCGCTTTTATTGACATGCGCCGCACCTACGGATAAAATATAGGCAGTTTACGGGAAAGGAACTGCCGCCGATGGACCGAAGCGAAGAGCTTTTGCAGCTCGTACTGGAATACACCAATCTCTCGGACGAGAGCGACAAGCTCCACAGCCGGGACGCGCTCTCCGGCTATGATAACTCCGAGCTGAACTGTCTTGACGCCATCGGGCGTCTGGAGCGGCCGAACGTCACGGCGCTTGCCGAGGAAATGCGCATGACGAAGGGCGCGATCAGCAAAATTCTGCGCAAGCTCTCGGACAAAGGCGCGGTGGAGCCGTATCAGCTCGGCACGAACCGGCAGAAGATCTTTTACCGGCTGACTGACACGGGTCAGGTCCTCTTTGACGCGCACCGCGAGCGTCACCGCGGCTGGGAGGAGCGCGAGCTTTCCTTCTTCCGTTCCCTTCCCGAGGAGGAACGGGCGGGGGCCATCCGGTTTTTCACCGACTATAACACCGACCTCCGCGCCCGCCTGGGACGGGATTGACTCTGCATAGCAAAAGAGAGATGGGAACACTCCATCTCTCTTTTGCATTTTTCATTTCATGGGTTGAATATGCCGTAGAGCTGTTTGTATTGCAGCACGCGGTATACGCTCTCGTTGAGGCGTGCCTCGGATATCGTGCCGTTTTCCATGGCGGCTACGACGGCGTCAAACGCCTCGGACAGCACCTCCGGCATGAGGATGATATCGACGCCCGCCTGGATCGCGGCGATGGCCGCGTCGCCGGACGAATAGGCGTCTGTCACGCCGTGCATCGCCATGGAGTCCGTAATGACAAGCCCCGTGAAGCCCAGCTCCCCGCGGAGATACCCGGTGATCATCGTTCCGGAAAGGCTTGCGGGCGTGAGATCGCCGGTGATGTTCGGCGCGGCGATGTGGCCGACCATGACGGCGCAGCCGGTCAGGTCGTTTGTGCTGTAGGGGATCCACTCGCACGCGGCAAGCTCGTCGTGCGTCTTATATGTGACGGCAAGGCCGTTGTGACTGTCCTCGGCGGTGTCGCCGTGGCCGGGGAAGTGCTTATATACCGGCAGGACGCCCTGCGAGGCGAGCCCCTGCGCGCACGCGCCCGCCATCGCCGCGGCGGTATTTGCGTCCGTGGAGAACGCGCGGCTGCCGATGACGGTATTGGCCGGATTCGTATACACGTCCGCCACGGGCGCAAAGTCTACCGTGAAGCCGTAATCGGCGAGATACGTGCCGATCGTGCGCCCCATATCCTCCGCGTCCGCCGGATTCCCCGACGCGCCCACGGCAGCGGCGCTCTTATACTTCGGCAGGCCGAACGCGGCGTTATTGGCAAGGCGGGCGACCAGTCCGCCCTCCTCGTCCACGCCGAGGAACATCGGCACCGTGGTTGCCTCGCGCAGCTGCGCGGTGAAGGTGCGAAGCGTTTCGGGGTCGGAGATATTCTTGCCGAAGATCGCCACGCCGCCGACCGGGTACGCCGTGAGCACCGCGCGCATGTCGTCCGTAAGCGTTTTCACGCCCTCGGTCTCCGAGGAATTGATCTGCCCCGGCGACTGCGCCGGGTCGAGCGCGTCCGGGCGGATGAAGAAGAGCTGTCCGACCTTTTCGCGCAGCGTCATGGTCTGCATATACCGTTCGATGGCGTCGCCCTCCGCCGGGGTTTCGGTCTTCGCCGGGGTTTCCGTCTCCGCCGGGGTCTGGGCCGCCGGTGTCTCCGGCGTGCCCTCCGGTCCGGGCGCGGCGGTGGGCAGCGGCGTCGCCGTCGGCTGCGGCGTGGCTGTGACCTGGGGCGCTGCGCTGCCCTCCGGCTCCGGGTAGCAGGACGCCGCGGACGGCGCGCCGCAGGCGGTCAGCAGGATGCACAGAACAAGCAGCCATGCAGCCAAAGAACTCAGCTTTCTCATTTTCGCTTTCCTTTCGCCTTTTTTCTATGAGTTTAGACGTGTCTTCCGCCGGTTTTGTTCGGATAAAAATGGCGCAGCCTCGAAAAAGGCTGCGCCGTTTTTGCATTTTATACGGGAATTACACCAGCTCGATGACCGCCATCTCCGCGGCGTCGCCCTTGCGGGTGCCGATGCGGGTGATGCGGGTGTAGCCGCCGGTGCGCTCCTTGTACTTGGGAGCGATCTCGTCGAAGGTGCGCTTGGCGATGTCCTCGCGGGTGATGAAGGAGCACGCCTGGCGGTAGTTGCTCAGACCGCCTTCCTTGCCGAGGGTGATCATCTTCTCAGCGAGAGGAGCGATCTCCTTGGCGCGGGTGACCGTGGTCTCCATCCGTCCCTTGTCCAGGAAGTCCGTGACCTGCTGGCGGAGCATTGCCATGCGCTGATCGGTAGTCTTACCGAGTTTTCTGTTGGCAGGCATTGTTATTTCCTCCTATTTACTGGTTGTTGTCGTCGCTGGCCAGGGACAATCCCATCATGGCGAGCTTGTGCTCGACCTCTTCGAGAGATTTGCGGCCCAGGTTGCGGACCTTGATCATCTCGTCCTGTGTTTTGGAGATGAGGTCCTCGACGGTGTTGATGTTTGCGCGCTTGAGGCAGTTGAAGCTGCGGACCGAGAGGTCCAGCTCCTCGATCGTCATTTCCAGCACCTTGTCCTGCTGCTGCGGCTCGCGCTCCTTGACCGTGACGGTTCCGCCGGCGGCGTCCGAAAGGTCGGTGAAGAGCGTGAAGTGATCGCAGAGGATCTTGGCGCCCAGCGAAACGGCGTCACGCGCCGTGATCGTCTTGTCCGTCCATACTTCGATGGTCAGCTTGTCGTAGTCCACCTGGTTGCCCACACGGGTGTTCTCGACGGAGTAGTTGACCTTCAGCACGGGGGAGTAGATCGAGTCAACGGGGATGGTGCCGATGATGGGCTGTGCCGGCTTGTTGTGCTCGGCCGTGACGTAGCCGCGGCCGTGCCCAACGGTCAGCTCCATGGAAAGAGAGCCGTCCGGTCCCAGCGTGGCGATGTGATGCTCGGGATTGAGGATCTCAACCTCCGCGTCCGTCTTGATGTCGCCGGCGGTGACTTCGCCCTCGCCGGAGGCTTCGATATAGACGGTCTTGGGAGTGTCGCAGTGAAGACGGGCGATGATGCCCTTCACGTTGAGAACGATCTCGGTCACATCCTCGGTCACGCCGGGGATGGTGGAAAATTCATGCTGGATGCCGGCGATCTTGATCTTCGTGACCGCCGTTCCGGGCAGGGAGGAGAGGAGAACACGCCGCAGGGAGTTGCCCAAGGTCGTGCCATAGCCGCGCTCCAGCGGTTCGACAATGAATTTGCCGTAGGATGCTTCCGCCGAATTTTCGATGCACTCGATACGCGGCTTTTCTATTTCGATCATGTAGTACCCTCCTTTAGATGTCGGCGCCGTGGGACCGGCGCCGCAGATGTGTCAGCTTACCAATCGGACGGGGGTATTACTTGGAGTACAGCTCGACGATGAGGTGCTCCTCGATCGGAAGGTCGATATCGTCGCGCTCGGGCACGCCGACGACCTTGGCAACCATGTTGTTGGCATCGTACTCCAGCCACTTCGGAGGCTGACGGAAGGCATTGGCTTCGACGCTGGACTTGATCTTCTCCAGGCTGCGGCTGCTGTCCTTCAGCGTGATGACCATGCCCGGCTTCACGAGGTAGCTGGGGATGTTGACCTTGCGGCCGTTCACGGTGAAGTGGCCGTGCGTCACGAGCTGACGCGCCTCGGCGCGGCTCATGGCAAAGCCCAGACGGTAGATCACGTTATCCAGACGGCTCTCCAGAATGGCGAGCAGGTTCTGGCCGGCCTGACCGGGACGGCGCTCCGCGAGATCGTAGTATCCGCGGAACTGCTTCTCGAGCACACCGTAGTATCTCTTGGCTTTCTGCTTCTCACGCAGCTGCAGGCCGTACTCGGAGTTCTTGCTGCGGCCCTGGCCGTGCTGGCCGGGGTTGCCGCTGCGGCACTCCATGGCGCACTTGCCGGTGTAGCATCTGTCGCCCTTCAGAAAGAGCTTCTGGCCCTCGCGGCGGCACTGCCGGCAGACGGCCTCAGTATATCTTGCCATTACTCTTACCTCCTTTGATCAGACGCGGCGACGCTTGGGCGGACGGCATCCGTTGTGCGGGATGGGGGTCACGTCCTTGATCATCGTCACTTCGAGACCGGCGGTCTGGAGCGCGCGGATGGCCGCTTCGCGTCCCGAACCGGGGCCCTTGACAAACACTTCCACGGACTTCAGGCCGTGCTCCATAGCAGCGCGGGAAGCCGTTTCAGCGGCGGTCTGCGCGGCAAACGGGGTGCTCTTGCGGCTGCCCCGGAAGCCCATGCCGCCGGCGGAGGCCCAGGAAATGGCGTTGCCCTGGGTGTCGGTGATGGTCACCATGGTGTTGTTGAAGGAAGAGCTGATATGCACCTGGCCCTTCTCGATATTTTTCCGCTCTCTGCGGCGGGTACGGACTTTCTTGCCCTTCTGTGCGGTAGCCATAGTATCAGTTTCCCTCCCTTACTTCTTTTTGTTCGCGATGGTGCGCTTCGGACCCTTGCGGGTACGGGCGTTGGTCTTGCTGCGCTGGCCGCGCACGGGGAGACCCTTGCGGTGGCGCAGGCCGCGGTAAGACCCGATCTCGGTCAGGTTCTTGATGTTCAGAGCCACCTGGCGGCGAAGGTCGCCTTCCACGATGAACTCTTTGTCGATGCACTCACGGATACGCGCTTCTTCCTCGTCGGAAAGGTCGCGCACGCGGGTGTCAGGGTTGATTCCGGTCTCTTCGAGAATTCTCTTCGCGCTCGTTCTGCCGATACCGAAAACGTAGGTCAGACCGATCTCGATTCTCTTGTCTCTGGGCAGGTCAACGCCGGCAATTCGTGCCATGTTTTGCAATCATTCCTTTCAATGATTTTATGCCATGTCTGGGGGTGGTTCGGGCCTATGGCATAATGAAGGCCGACCCCAAAAGGGCAGTAAGGAATTATGCCCTTTCTTTCGGATTTCTTATCTGCGATTGATCCGCCATAGGGCAGATCTCAGCCCTGGCGCTGCTTGTGCTTGGGGTTCTCGCAGATGCACATAACTTTACCCTTGCGCTTGATGATCTTGCACTTCTCGCACATGGGCTTCACACTGGGACGCACTTTCATGGTTTATCCTCCTTCGTGTCGCACTGTTGGAGTTCGTAATTACTTGGACCGCCAGGTAATGCGGCCGCGGGTCAGATCGTAAGGACTCATCTGTACCGTGACCTTGTCGCCGGGCAGGATGCGGATGAAATTCATGCGGAGCTTGCCGGAGATATGGGCAAGAATGGTGTGGCCGTTGCCGATGTCCACCCGGAAAGAGGTGTTCGGCAGGGATTCCACGACCGTTCCCTCCAGCTCGATAACGTCGTCTTTCGCCATATAAGTCCCTCCTTAAATGTCGTCGGCGATGGTCAGGATTTCCGGCTCGCCGTCTGTGATGAGAATGGTGTTCTCATAATGGGCGGACAGAGTTCCGTCCACGGTGACGACCGTCCAGTTGTTGGACAGTACGCGCACCGCCGGGCCGCCGGCGTTGATCATCGGCTCGATCGCCAACGTCATGCCGGGCAGGAGCCGGGGATTGGCTCTGTGATCGCCCCGCGGGGGAACATAGTTCGGGACTTCCGGATCCTCGTGCATTTTGGTGCCGATGCCGTGGCCGACATAATCGCGCACAACGCCGCAGCCGTGGCTTTCCGCGTACTGCTGCACCGCAGCGGAAATGTCGTACAGACGGTACCCTGCACGGGCATACTTGATCCCTTCAAAGAAGCTCTGCCGCGTGATGCGGATGAGCTCCAGTGCCTCCGGCGATGCCTCCCCTACCGGGAAGGTGCCGGCGCAGTCTCCCACATAGCCCTTGTAGGTGGCTCCCACGTCGATGGAGACGATGTCCCCGTTGTGCACGATGCGCTTTCCGGGAATGCCGTGGATGACCTCGTCGTTCACGGAAATGCATGCGCTCTTCGGGAAGCCGCCGTAGCCGAGAAATGTCGGCGTGGCTCCACAGGACAGGATGAACTTATGGATCTCTTTGTTGATCTCTTCGGTGGTTACGCCGTCTCGCAGCATCTGCCGCCCGACGCTTCGGGCAGCGGCCGTGATCTTTCCGGCTTCGCGCATCCGCTCGATCTCTCGCTGTGACTTGATCGTAATCATCATTCACCGATCCCCAGAGAGCGGAAAATCTCGCGGCTGACATCTTCGATGCTGCCGACATTTTCCACGGTGCGAAGCAGCCCCAGCTTTTCATAAAAGCCCTTGAGCGGCTCGGTCTGTTCATGGTAAACATGCAGGCGGTCGCGCACGGTCTCGGGCGCGTCGTCCGCTCGGACGATGAGCGCCGTGCCGCAGGCGTCGCAGACGCCGTCCTGCTTCGGCGGATTCATGCGGACGTGGTAGCTCGCGCCGCAGCGGGGGCAGACGCGCCGCCCCGCCATGCGCTCTACGATGTCCTCGTCGGAAACCTCAAGGGAAAGCACGCCGTCCAGCTCAATGCCGTGAGCGATAAGCGCTTCCGCCTGGGGGATCGTCCGGGGCATGCCGTCGAGGATGAATCCGTTGGCACAGTCGCTCTGTGAGAGCCGTTCCTGCAC